>JBGUIF010000161.1:0-3812 GCA_045112755.1 Anaerobutyricum sp. | reverse complement strand
AGATTCGTTTGTTTATAAAAAAAGGGGAGAGATATCTTATATATCATACAGGTCCTGGCAAAACTATTAATGAAACGTATGATAGGGTAAGTTGGGAATACCAGAAAAATGGACTAGTACAAAAGTGGTATTTGAATAATATTAGATTTGTAGTATTTTATGCTCAATAAACAATATTTTAGACCGGATGGGAATTGTTTCCCGATCCGGTCTTTACTGTCTGTTACAAAATATTATTTTTATCTTCGAAGCACATCCTGCTGGACAAACGGCTCAGCTGTTTCCGGAAATCCCTTTATAGTACACGCGGCTCACATTTTCCAGTGCATTGAGACTTCCTCGCTGTTCGCCAGGATATAATCATTGCCTATGTCGTGGGAGGAAAATGTCCCGGATGATTGATGATCTTAATGAGATTTAATGGGGAAATGGACAGCTCCCATAATCATCTTTATTGAAATCCCAGTAGAATCCTTCACCGCAGCGGTGGCAGCTAATAACGCCTATGTTATACTTTTCGTAATACTCTTGTATATAAAGCTCTTCATTATCTCCACAGTCATCGCAGAGAATATCGGGTAATCTAAGATAACCAGGCACGCCGCCTCCTCCGTTTACCTGTTCAAGAGCTTCTTCGTTGATCATCATAAAATTTTTCCTCATAATTTTCTCCTCCTTTTAATGGCTTTGCTTCTGCTTTTTTATCAGTTTTTGTCTGCTTTTCTTTTGTTGGGTTCATTATAACAGGGCATATATCACAGAAGAGTCACACAACTATTTGTGAAACGGAAAAGATATGGGGATAATACACAGGGAAAAGACATTGTTACTTTTTAACGCCCTGTTGTTCGTCAGAGCATAATCATTTTCTATGACGTGGTGACAGATGATCTGGCCGATGGATGCATCATTTACCATTTTTATCTTTTCTATTCATTTGAATCAATGTATAATGCAAGTATAAATGGTTGCTGTATCATCAATGAGGAGTGTAAAGAGGAGGTATGAAAATGACGAGGGAATCAAGAAAAAGAAAACTGCTGCCAGGGAAGATGATCCTTTGGTCAGTTATGCTTTTTGCAGCAGTTTTTTTATTATCACCAGTTCGGGGTAGTGCCAAAAAGAAGGTTAAGATCAAAGTATCGAAAACCAGGATGATATGTAACGTTGGTTATATAGGAAAGATAAGGGCGCGTGTCAAAACTTCGCCCAAAAAGTTAAAGAAGAAAATCAAACTGAGATTTAAAAGCTCTAATACAAAAGTATTAATAGTAAATAAAAAAGGACAGTTTAAAGCGTTGGCTCCGGGCATGGCCGTGGTGACGATAAAAGCTGTCAGAAAAAAGAAAACTGTCGCGAAGAAAAAAATCATAATTGCGATCAAAAAACACCGCAAAAAGAAGGCGAATCATAAAAAAAGAAAAAAGAGTAAAAAAAGCAAAAAAAGTCAAAATGGGAATTATTTTTCTCTAAAGAAAACAAAGGTCATATGTGATGTTGGTCAAACAGGAAAGATAGAGACATATAATCTGAAGAAGAATATCAAGCTGGAGTATGAAAGTTCTAATACAGAAGTACTGGAGGTCAATGCAAAGGGAGAGTATAAAGCGATAGCTCCTGGCATTTCCAATGTGACGGTAAAAGCTGTCAAAGACAAGAAGACTGTGGCGAAGGAAACAGTCAGAATCGCGATAAACGGACTCTGCACCAGTGATCTGGGTTTTGAAAAGGGTCGTTTTATTTATAACGGTCGTAAATATTTGCCGGGTACCCTGCCTATAAAGATAGAAAAGAAATTATGCCTTACCCAGAAAGACCTGAAGATCTATCTGAAGAAATATCTAGCCGTATATCAAAAAAATATCAGTGACCCTGTGGAGGCAGGTCTTACAGCGATCATGAATTTCAGCGCTTATCACATGAAAGCAAAGGAAGTTCCTGAAGGTTCAACTTCCCGTGCTGTACCTGACAACTTCATTTTTGACGGAGCAATCATGGGAACGGTGACGGATGCACAGACCATATGGGTTTCTCTGTTAAGAGATCATAAAGGTGCCTGCGTCTATTATTCCAGCCTGTTTTCCTATCTTTGCTATCTGAGTGGAGTGCCCTGCATGCAGGTTGAGGATGAAGGTCATGACTGGAATCTTATTTACCATCCAAAGACCAATGCCTACTATAATCTTGAGAATCATAACCTGATGGTGACACGAGAGTCCCATTTTGTTGCACCCCCCATCACAAAAAACACCGCAAAGGTTTTAGATGGAAAGATCATATTTAGGACATATACCCTGCCCAAGGCAAAGATGCCGGTGAAAAAAATATCCAATATGGGCAGATCTGTTTCAGAAGTTTGTCCACTGCTGATGACGGAAAAGAAGGGAAGGCAGTTCAGGGTATTCTTTAAGAAACTCAAAAAAGGAAGCGTTCCTGCATTTTCCGATGGTAAGAAAGTGAAGGCAAGTCAGATTAAATATCGAAACATGGAATATGATTTTGGTAACAAGAAAGTAATGCCGCAATTTAATAAAGCTAACAAAATATTGCATAAAGATCTGAAAAATATACTACCATAATGAGTAGGGGCTGTCGCATTAAAACGGCTGTCTCCTCAAAACAAGGCAAGGATCCCATGTTCTGTGTTGTGTCAGTTGTTGGCATCTGTGCGTCTGATGACGGACTTAAGATCAGTCCGTCCAAGAACGCACAGACACCACCAAACGACAAACACCTAGGACATGGGATCCTTGCCTTATTCTCAGAAATATAGGGTGCCTGTTACCCTATGGACACAACTGCTTAAACACATATGTACCAGTAGGGTGCCTGTCACCATGAACATGATTTTTGTCTGTTTTTCTTTTGATGGGTTCATTTGCCATAAGACTTCTTAAAGAAATATCACAGCGGAAAAGCGACCGCTTCGGCATATAACTTTTCCAATATGGCGATAAAGGCCTTTACACTTGGACGCTGATCTTCCTTATGGGTGCAGAGGACACAGGAGAAACTTTCTTTACATTCAAAGGGAATCCATGCGAACTGACCACTGTGATCATTCAAAAAACCAGGAGCAAGGCACACACCTCGTCCTGCAGCGATGTTGGTCAGCGTAGTATCATGGTCGGCACTGTTGAAGTAGTCAACCTGCCCGGAATTGATCAGGCGATGCTGGACGGCCTTCAAGGCAGGAGGCGATCCTCCGCCGACCATTAGAGTTCGATTATAGAGATCTTCCTCAGAAATGCGGTTTTTCGCTGCAAGAGGATCATCCCGCTGTGTAATCAAATATATGTGGCTTTCAAACAGCTCATGGACATGGATACCGGGGATCTGCTTTGTCTGCTCACTCAGCGCAAACAAAATATCCACTTCATTGCGCAGGAATGATTCCACGCCATTTTCATACTGGAATAAGGGGCTGATCTGGACTTCCGGATTTGCCTGTGCGAACAGCCGCATGGCTTCCGGCAGAAAATAGACTGCCTGCCGTACCATCATGCTGATGGAGATGCTGTCCTGGTATCTGGCACTGAAGTTCTGCCCCTGTTCAATAGCTCGTTTCAGGTCCTCCCGCATGCCTGCAAGGAAAGCGACAAACTGTGCACCGGCAGGCGTAAGTGAAGCTCCCTTGCCGCTCCGTTCAAAGATTGTGAAGCCGATTTCCTCCTCCAGCATTTTGATCTGATAGGAAAATGTCGGCTGGCTGACAAACATGTTCTCCGCTGCGCGGCTGAAATTCAGCGTATGGGCCAGCTCAATGCAGTAATCGATTTGTTTTGTTGTCATGTGAAGCGCACCCCCGAATC
>JBGUIF010000160.1:0-3566 GCA_045112755.1 Anaerobutyricum sp. | reverse complement strand
TGTGAGTGGTCGCTCTGTCCCTCACATGAGGATTGGCGGATACGTTATATAATTGTTCGTTCATCATTCACCTCTCCTTATGCTTTTCTTCTTCTCCTGAGGGCCAGGGCCTCACGGCGCCCGGTCTTCATGGACTGGGTCAGTCTTCTCTTGGCCGGACTGATTTAGGAGCAGCAGCCGCACTCTACACATTCACAGCCATCGAGCTGGTCAAACAGTTCAAAATCACCGCGGTCGGCAATCTCTGAAAGCCTGGTGGGCATCAGGCCCGCCGGACAGACTTCGATACATCTTCCGCAGCGGATACAGTTACTGGGCTCACAGGCTCTGACTTCGTCTTTTGTAAAACAAAGCAGAGAGGAGAATGTCTTTCCACAGGGAACATCCAGTGTGGAGAGAGCCATTCCCATCATTGGCCCACCGGAAATCACCTTTTCAGGCTGCTCTTTGAAACCGCCGGCAGCCTCGGCAAGCTCTGCCGCATTGGTACCGGCCTTTACCTTATAGTTGCCGGGATTGACCACTGCGTCACCAGTCACTGTGACTACCCTTTCATAAAGAGGCTTTCCAAGGGTTACCGCCTCGTGGATGGCGATGGCTGTGGCCACATTGTCCACGATACATCCGGCATCCGCGGGAAGCATACTAGAGTTGATGGCTCTGCCTGTTACAGCAAAAATCAGAGAACGCTCTGCTCCCTGGGGGTATTTGGTCTTCAGAGCGGCCACTTCGATCCGATCCTCTGCCTCACAGAGTTCAGACAGTTTTTTTATGGCATCCGGCTTATTGTCCTCGATACCGATTACTCCCTTCGCCTGTGGAAACAGGGTAAGGATCAGTTTGAGTCCGGAGATCAGCTGTTCAGGAATCTCCATCATACAACGATAATCCGCCGTGATATACGGCTCACATTCGGCAGCATTGATGATGATCCTGTCAATCTTTTCCGGCTCTTTCGGTGTGAGCTTGACATGGGTCGGGAAACCGGCCCCGCCAAGACCTACTATACCGGCCTCCTTGACAGCATTGATGATGCCGTCACGGTCAGGATTCTCCACCGGTGTGAATTCTGCCTGTTCATACTCACCGTCATTGTCCACGATGATGCAGTTCACCTTATTTCCCGAGACAGTCATTCTCTGCTCAATCTTCTTCACCGTTCCGGATACTGAACTGTGAATGTTGGCAGACACAAATCCTCCCGCCTCCGCAATCTTCTGACCAACCAGAACACGGTCTCCCTTTTTGACGCAGGCCACTGCAGGAGCACCGATGTGCTGGCTCAAGGGAAATACCATCTCTCCCTTGGGAAGATACTCGGTAATGGGCCGGTCTTTACTCAGCTCTTTACCGTCGTAAGGATGGAGGCCACCTCTAAATGTTAGCAGTCCCATTTTTCAACCTTCTTTCTTCATTCATTAAAAACTAATGGTCATTGTACCTTTTAAGGCTCCTCCCGAGGCATAAAAAACCATTGGAAAGATTCTGTAAAAGTATATGAACCCACTAAATCATTCTAATATTATAAGAAAAAAAAAGAGAAATCAAGGTCTGTTAATATTCTAACAGCACTTGATTTCCATTTATACCCAATTATACATTTGACAATCACTAAAACACAGAAGAAATGCCCATTACAATGATATCAAAGATCAGATTGTACGAAAAAGAATTCAATCTATTATCTGTATCCCAGCTCAGAATGATAAAATATTAACGTTTTCTGAAAGACTGTGAATTATCAGACTGCCCGCTTCTTATCGGGTCAGAAGATCATAATCTTCTTCCCGGATGGTGGACTGAGCAGATTTCTCTCCAGTCACTTCCACCACCACCTTATGAGGGAGACAGACAATGCTTTCCCCCTGCCTTGATATGGGTCTGTGGTGCACGCAGATCAGATCAGGACAGTCCGCCTCAATCATGGAGGCCTGGCCTGAGCGGATCTTCAGAACGTTTCTCCATGGGACATTCTTTCTGCCGGCCTTCAGGTTCTTTTCCTTTGCAGGGGGAGGTTCAATAACAATCTCCCTGTCCGCATCAAGCTGGTAAGTCCCATAAAGCTGTCCGTCCACCCTGATGGTAATCTCTCTCCCTGTCTTTCCAAAAAAGGAAACAAAGTACCACAGGACCACAGATATCATCAGGATTACTCCAGCCAGGATCAGATCATTTCTTCTGAATCTAGTTGAATCCGAACCACTTCTGGGCAATCTTATAACCTCCCATCGTGAGCTTATGCTTGAACTTGCCGTGGGATGTGGTCAGCTTGCCGATCAGAGTTCCCTCACAGGATTTATAGGCTTTTGGTGACCGTTCTGCCAGATAATGCCAGAGATCATCTCTCATGACATCCGCCTCAGCTGTATTCATCTTCATCAGCAGAACGGAGGAAACCATAAGAATGGTCTGCAGATAATGAATCATGTATTTCTGCAGCTTCTCAGAATTAAACTTGTCCTCATGGCTGGCATAAGTGTCAATCATAAGCTTATTGACTCTGAGCTGCTGGTCTATACGGGATATCATCACCTTCTCATTGACGGACTGGTCATCTCTTCCGATAAAATAACGGTAGAAGTTCACATCAAGATAATACATCTTTTTCACATAGGGAAGGGGCTGATAGACAAAAAGATTATCTACATAAAAAGTATGTTTGGGCAGTACCATCCCTGATTCTTTCAGCATCTGGGTCCTGTAAATGACAGAGTGCATAAGAATATTCTGACTGGTGCCAAAGCTGCCAATCTCATCCCATCCAAAATACCTGCCTTCAGGTAAAATAGAATGATAGTTGATCACTTTTTTGTGGATGGCTCCCTGTTTCTCATAGACATAGTTGGACAGAAGCATATCAAGAGGCTCCTCCTCCTTGACTGCCTCAGCCAGGAAATCAAGAATCTTCTGGTAGGCCTCCTGATCTACCCAGTCATCACTGTCCACGACCTTGTAAAAAAAACCGGCTGCATGTCTGAGTCCGGCATTGACCGCCTCCCCGTGTCCGCCATTCTCCTGGTGGATCGCCCTGACGATACCTGGATATTTCCGTTCGTACTCATCCGCGATCTCAGGTGTCTGGTCTTTCGACCCGTCATCAACGATCAGGATTTC
Organism: Anaerobutyricum sp.; assembly: GCA_045112755.1. Lineage (GTDB taxonomy): Bacteria > Bacillota > Clostridia > Lachnospirales > Lachnospiraceae > Anaerobutyricum. The sequence goes on along the minus strand of JBGUIF010000160.1, from coordinate 452 downwards.
CACAGCCTCGCCGCCGGGAAGCAGACTCTCTATGCAATGCCTCATATAATCCTGTGAATTGTAGCTTGGTATTGCAACAGACAAAAGTTTCATACATTTCCTCCGAATTATTTTTCAAAACCCCGATAGATGATCTCATCCCGCCCGGGTCCGTTGGAGACTAAAGTGATCGGGTAGCCTAATTCTTTCTCTATAAACTCAATATAGCTGCGGCAGTTGGCCGGAAGCTCTTCGTAATTTCTGATACCGCGGATATCGCATTTCCAGCCCGGCAGTGTTTTGAGCACCGGCTTAGCCTTTTCGAGTTTAGCGGTAACCGGGAAATCTTTAACGATCTCACCGTCAATCTCATAGCCGACACAAACCGGAATCTCATCCAGGTATCCAAGAACATCCACTACAGTAAAAGCTACGTCAGTGGCCCCCTGAAGCCGGCAGCCGTAGCGGGAGGC
>JBGUIF010000159.1:0-27180 GCA_045112755.1 Anaerobutyricum sp. | reverse complement strand
TCAACACCGCTTCTGTGGAAGAACTGATCACGATTCCCGGGATCGGGGTAAAGAGGGCGGAGGACATCCTCCGCTACAGAGAGGAACATGGAAAGTTTTCATCGGTGGAGGACATCAAAAATGTTCCCGGAATCGGTGATGGAATATACAGCAGGATAAAAGACCATATTAGGGTTGACTGAGGAGGATTATGAGTAAGAAAGTACTGGTTGTCGATGACGAGAAATTGATTGTAAAAGGAATAAAGTTTTCCCTGGTCCAGGATGATATGGAAGTGGACTGTGCCTACGACGGGGAAGAAGCCCTGGAGATGGCAAAAAAGACAGAGTATGACGTAGTACTGCTGGACGTGATGCTGCCAAAACTCGATGGTTTTGAAGTCTGCCAGCGGATCCGGGATTTCTCAAATATGCCCATCATCATGTTGACAGCCAAAGGAGATGACATGGATAAGATCCTTGGTCTGGAGTACGGTGCGGATGACTATATTACGAAACCCTTTAATATTCTGGAGGTCAAGGCCCGCATCAAGGCCATCATCAGAAGGAGTCACCGCCAGGCAGTGGAGGAAGAGAAGAAGAAGATTTTTGAGAAGAACGGGCTGAGGATTGACTGTGACAGCAGAAGAGTCTTTGTCGATGAAAAAGAGGTGAGGCTGACTGCCAAAGAGTATGATCTCCTGGAGCTGCTTTCCTTCCACCCCAACAAGGTCTACAGCAGAGAAAATCTTCTTAATATCGTCTGGGGATATGACTATCCCGGAGATGTGAGAACGGTGGACGTGCACATTCGTCGTCTCCGTGAAAAGATTGAGAGGAATCCGGGCAATCCGGACTTTATTCAAACAAAGTGGGGCGTAGGCTACTATTTCCAGGACTAAAATGGACGACTGCGCCTTTAAGGAAAAAGGTTTTATGGGAAGAACAGGAAATATTAGTCCTTTCTTCCCTTTTTTCTGGCAAATATAGATCGGTATCTGATCAAACATTTACTGGATGAGGGATTATCATGAAAAAACGATGCTATGGCTGTATGTGTCTTCTGGATGCCAGGGAGAAGGTATGCCCCTTTTGCGGCTTCAATGAAGATGTATATTTTATCGAAAAAAATAAAAATGCTTTGATGCCGGGTGTTATACTCAAGGACAGGTATCTGATTGGAAAGGTTCTTGGAGCAGGAGGATTTGGCATCACTTATCTGGGCTTCGATAATGTTCTCAAAATCAAGGTTGCCATTAAGGAATATTTTCCTGTTGACCTTGCCAGAAGATCTGAATCCTATAGAGATGGGACAAAGATCCTGGTCACGGATCGTTCCAATGAGGAATCCTACCACAGAGGACTGGAGAAGTTCCTCTCAGAGGCCCGTATACTTGCCCGGCTCAGTCATGAACCCGGCGTCGTCTCTGTTCAGAATTTTTTCTATGATAATAACAGTGGTTATATCATCATGAATTACCTGCCGGGACCCAACCTGAAGGATATGGTTGAAAAACTGCCAAGACCTATGGAAGCGGAGGAGATTGTCAATCTGCTTCTTCCCCTGATTCATGCCCTGGGGGAGGTTCACAAAATGGGGGTGATCCACTGTGATATCAGTCCGGACAATATTGTCCTGGACGAAAAAGGCGGACTCGTCCTGATTGATTTCGGGGCGGCCAAAACCATGGATCTGAACAAAAAAAGCATGACCATTGTCCTGAAAAAGGGCTACGCTCCGCCTGAGCAGTACAGCTCTACCATCGTCAAAGGTCCCTGGACGGATGTTTATTCTCTGTGTGCCACGATTTATTTTATGGTTACCCACGCTGTCCCGCCCGACGCCATCGCCAGATGGTCAGAGGACAGTCTGTACGGCCTTTATGATCTGGGTATGGCAGTTTCCAGAGAGTTTTCCGAAGTGATCAAAAAGGGAATGAGCCTTCAGGTTTCTGAGAGGTATCAGACCATGGAGGAACTGGAAAAAGCACTGCTCTCCAGTATCCATAGGGAGTCAGGGCCCGCTGAAGGCGTGACAGAGAGGGCTGCAACCTTTATTTTAGATGATACGGATCCCCTGTTCCAGACTTCCGTTCTTTTTCCGGATTATCCTGAACAACCTGGAATCCAGAGTCCTTTTTCAGAGGATCGAGATGCCGGGCCCGGAGCCGGGCCGGGAAGCGGCTGGAGAGAAAGACCCTCCGTCCCGGATTCAGCTGATAGCCCACAAAAGACAGTTTCCTCGAAAAGGACTAAGATAATGGCCATGGTTTGTGTCCTGGCGCTGGGGGCGGTTCTTGTATTGACCCTCAGTTATTATCAGCATATGAAGAAATCCCCATCATCAGTCCAAAAAAGACCAGAGGCAGAAGCGACAGCAGATTCAGAGGCTGCTGCTTCAGGTGATACCAATGACCAGGGAAGCAAAGATGCCGCTTCCGATCAGGGGAAGGGGGATGTCTCCTCTGAGAACGCCGGTCCGGAGAACAGTACTGTTTCTGACCCTGCTGCTGCCACAGAAATGACAGAAGAGATAAAGAAGCTTTATCCTGATGACGCAGTAGAGTTTCAGGGGCACCACTATCTTTTGGTCAATGAGCCCATGGGCTGGAAGCGGGCCAAAAAGAAGTGTGAAGATATGAAGGGTCATTTGGCAACCATAACCAGTCCGGAAGAACAGGATTTTATCTGTCGGCTCATTGAAGAGAAGGGGGAAAAATACCATTATTGGCTCGGGGCGACGGACCGGAATCATGAAGGGAACTGGGAGTGGATCACCGGGGAGGCCTGGGCATACCAGAACTGGGAAGAAGGCCAGCCCAACAACAGCGATTATTATGATAAGGAACATGGACAGGATTACCTGGAGCTCCAGGCCACCTACGGGGATAATGGAGATCAGGAGTATATGACATGGACGGATATCTCGGAGGACGGGGTGTCCCCGGACTTCATGGAAGGACCGGAATATAATTCCACCCCATACTATGGATTTATTTGTGAATGGGATGAATGATTTTATATTTCATAATCATGATCATAGAAAAAGATAAGTGAGGAAATGCTGTGACAGGATTGAAAAAAAAACCAAGTGTTGGAATAATTGCTCTTATGTTGTTGTCATTGATGCTGGGGCTGGTTTCTGCTCCGGTTATGGCCTTTGAGAAAGAACCGGAAAACCTGGGATGGAGTGGAGATGTGGTCATTCACAGAGGATACTACACTGCCCCCCAGAATAGTCTGCAGTCTCTGATCGATGCCAGGAAGAACGGTTACACTATGTGTGAGGTAGACCCCAGGGAGTCATCGGACGGTGAGATCATCATGAATCATGATGAGACAGTCGTATCGGATGGGAGAGAGTATACCATCGCCCGGACAGATTCAGAGGATCTGCTTTCCCTGAATGTAGGCAATGACCGTTATCCCGGGACAACCCTTTGTTCCCTGGAGCAGATGCTGGATGTGTGCCGGCTGTCGGGGATGAACCTGAAAATAGATCAGAAAGTGAAGGAGGAAGAACTCCTTAAAAAAGTGGTGGCTGAAGTCATGGACTATGGTCTGCAGGACCAGTGTATCTTTACCTGTGCGAATGTCCATTATGGAACAGTGGTAAAAAAAGTCTATGACAAAGCGGCCTGTTCCATCAATTATAAAAAACTGTACCAGGATGACAGTCTTGACCGCTATACGGCCGCATCTCCCATGTATGCGGAGATTCCTGTCTCTGAGATTGATGAAGATTCACTGGAGATTCTGGCCCAGGAGGCAGAACGGGGATACAGGATCTATGTCTATGATATGTCCCGCCAGGATGTTGAGACGGCCATGCTCGCCCACCCGGCCTGCATAGAGCCGGCTTCCGGTGAAGAAAAGTATGATTTTCCGACCTTGATCAATGATTATGCCGTGGAAAAATACGATGATCTGGACTGGAATTGATACGAGAGCCTGCCGGTTTGTGCCGGCGGCAGCACGGCATTGCGGCAGCACAGGACTGACTTCAGGAGGTGGGATTTAAAATGCTCCGGAATATGATGAAAAAAATGCAGAGCCATGTTTCTCTGAGCTTGCTGGCACCGGCGCTGGTGTTTTTGATTGTCACCTTGACCATACTGTTTTCCAGCAGGATTTTTAATTCCATCGTGGCTTCCAAACTGTTGGAGGAGCAGACCAAGGAAGTCAGGCAGCACTGTGCTGTTCTGACCAATCAGATTATGTCGGGGGAAATGAGATCCTACAGCATGAATTATCCCAAAGTCAGTGATTCCTCAAAAATCCGGGAAGTTGAGAGGCTGGCTGACTATCTGGAGGGCAGGATCCTGATCATAGATTCCCATTTCAAGGTGATCACGGATACCTACAGAAAGAGCTACGGCCATTATCTGATCAATGAGGAGACTGTCGCTGCCATGCGGGGCCAGGGAACAGTCTCCAGAATCGTCAACAATCATTTCATGCAGGTAATCATGGAGATCAGGAACTCAGACGGAGAGATTCAGGGAATCATCATTGCCCTGTCCAGCCTCAGCCTCCGCGGGGCCATCATGTCCTATCTGCGAAGTCAGAGGGTGACCACCATCGGCCTTTGCGCCTTGATTGCTTTTCTCTGCTGTGGTCTTGTCTACTTTTTTCTCAAGAGGAATTTTAAGAAAGTTCAGAACGAACTGGATATGATTAATGCCGGCCACCAGGAGGCGGCTCTGACACAGCAAGGATTCAAGGAATTTTGTCAGATGAGCGCTTCTTTTGACCAGCTCATCGACCGATACCGGGAAATGGAGCGGTCCCGCCAGGAATTCGTTTCCAACGTTTCCCATGAGCTGAAAACGCCCATAACATCCATGAAAATCCTGGCTGATTCTCTGCTGCTCCAGGAAAATGTGCCGGTGGAATACTACCAGGAATTCATGCAGGATATCGTCCATGAGATCGACAGGGAGAATTCCATCATCAACGATCTTTTGACCATGGTGCGCATGGACAAGGGTCAGCCGGAGATGAACATCAAACCCACCAATATCAATGAGCTCCTGGCGAACATCATGAAACAGATCTCTCCCATTGCTGCCAAGAGGAATGTCACCCTCAGACTGGAGACACTGCGTCCGGTGGTGGCAGAGGTAGATGAGGTGAAGCTGAGTCAGGCCTGTCTCAATGTCATAGAAAATGCGGTGAAATACAATGAGGATGGCGGACAGGTGGACGTCAGTCTGAATGCGGACCACATTTACTTCTATATTATAGTAAAGGACAGTGGATGCGGTATTCCTGAGGAAGACCAGGAACAGATTTTTGAGAGATTCTACCGGGTGGATAAAACCAGGTCCCGTGAGACAGGAGGAACAGGTCTTGGACTGGCCATCACCAAAAAAGTTCTCCTTCTCCATAAAGGGTCTATCAGTGTGGAGAGCAAAGAGGGAGAGGGATCTGCCTTCACCCTGCAGATTCCACTGAGCTATGTGGAACAATAGGAGGGAATAGGATGAAAAAGATAAGAATAATCCTTATGCTTGCCCTGCTGGCTTTTCTGGCAGCCGGCTGCGGGGAAAAAAAGTCCTCTGTCATTGAAGAGACAGGTGCCCTGGAACCCGGCTGGATCTATCTCTATTACTTAAATGCCAGCGCTGATGGGTTTGTGAAGGTTCCTTACAAACCTGACCATTCTGACAATCCAGTGACAGCGACCACAGAAATCATTTACCAGCTTTCCACCACCGAGGAGAGCAATACTGACAAGTATAAGGCCTCTGTCCCTGGAACCATTATGGTGAATACCATTACTGTCCTTGACAATAATCTTCTCAATATAGATTTCGGTGAGGCTTACCGGCAGTTGTCCGCGGTGGATGAGGTCCTGCTCCGCGCTTCTGTGGTTCAGTCTGTCATCCAGCTGGAGGGAGTGGACAGTGTGACATTCTCAGTGAACGGGGCTTCACTGATGGGAACCAACAATGTTCCTGTGGGGCCTATGGATCATTCAACTTTTTTGATTTCGGGAAATGAGAAAGACCTGTACAACTATGAACTGGAAGTGACTCTGTATTATGCAAATGCTTCAGGGGATGGACTGGTCCCCGTGACGAGGACCATCCAGGTGACAGAGAACCTGTCCCCTGAGATGGCGGCTCTCTATGCACTGAAGCATCCTCCCGGGGACAGTGGACTGCAAAGCCCCCTGCCCGGGAATCTGCGGATTCGCAGTACGGAAATTGTGGATAATATCTGTTATGTGGATCTGAGCCCGGAGATCGAAGAGATCTCTTCAGGCATCACGGAGGAAGTGAAAGTTTATTCCATGGTAGACACGCTGGCATCCCTCAACTCTGCCTACCAGATTCAGTTTTTGGTGGAGGGGAAAAAACTGCAGGAACTCAATGATTTTGAGAATTTTGATCAGCTTCTGCCCATGGAATATGAACTTTGGAAAAAGTAAATGGTGGCGTGACTTCGTTTACAGGAGTTCGATGCCCGCCGCCTTACATGCCCTGCGGGTCTCATCATCCCAGACACTCGCCTGGACTTCACCAATATGACAGCTTCCCAGGAGCAGCATACAGAGACGGCTCTGGCCGATACCTCCGCCGATACTGTAGGGAAGTTCCCCATTCAGCAGGGCTTTGTGGAAGGGGAGAGACCGGCGCTCATCATGGCCGGAGATGGTCAGCTGGCGGTCAAGGCTTTCCGGGCTGACCCGGATTCCCATGCTGCTGATCTCATAGCTGCAGCCGAGGGTGTCATTCCAGAACAGGATATCCCCGTTCAGATCCCAGTCATCATAGTCGGGAGCCCGGCCGTCATGGGGCTCTCCGTTGGAGAGGGCTCCGCCGATCTGCATGAGGAAGGTCGTGCCGTTCTCTTTGACAAAAGTATTCTCCCGTTCCTTGGGGGATAGATCCGGATACAGGTCCAGAAGTTCCTGACTGCTGATAAAGGTTATGTCAGGAGAGTGGAGAGGCATGCTGCCAAGCTGGGGGAACAGGGCGTGAAGGTGCAGCTCTGTGGCGCAGACTGCCATGACGATCGCCCTGACGGTATCCTTCAGATAATCGATGGTCCTGTCTTCCTTCTCAATTACCTTTTCCCAGTCCCACTGGTCTACGTAGATGGAGTGGAGGTTGTCAATCTCCTCATCCCTCCGGATGGCGTTCATGTCTGTGTAAAGGCCCTTTCCCACATGAAAATCATAGTCCTTCAGAGCCTGTCTTTTCCACTTGGCCAGGGACTGGACCACTTCGGCGGTGACTCCGGTATCTCGGATGTCAAATGCAACCTTTCGCTCAACGCCGTTCAGATCATCGTTCAGTCCGGTGCTCACCTCTAAAAACAGGGGTGCTGAGACACGGTAGAGATTCAGGGCGTGACTCAGGGAATCTGCAAACAATTCTTTAACGGTTCCTATGGCTTTCTGGGTGTCATAGAGACTCAGAACCGGTTTATAATCTTCTGGAATATAAATTTGACTCATAACAGTTCCTCTTTTTCTGAAAGTGTATGTGTAATGCAGGTGCCTTACAGGATGTTAAAATGATTTGAATTATTCCTGTCTTCAAAAATTCATTTTTTATAAAAATCCTTTAGATATACTATCACATTTTTACCATTATGAAAATATTTGATTATCATTTTTCATCTTATCTTTCTTAATGACAATGGGCATTCTGGTTTTTGAGAAAACAAAAAAGATGAGTGTATAAAAAAAAGAACTGGTCATTGCTGTATATATCTGATAAAATGTATATGATTATGCCCATGTACATAAGTTCGAATTGCCCCGATGCATGGCAGCGGACTTATCAATAAAACAATATAGAAAGTCGAGGAATAGTATGGAACATCTAGTTTACTGGGGACAGCTCAACGAGATCGGCATTACTCTCTGCAACAGTCTGTCCGCTGACTATGATGTCACAGCCTTCACATCAGCGGTTAATCCCTATGATTTGAAATGTGACTGCTTTGACAAGAAAAAAGTTTCCGAGGAGGAGATGATGCGGGACATCAAGCCCTCCTGTATCGTTTATTTCTCTTCACCGGAAGAGAATAAAAATGAATTGAATAAGCTTCTTGCCCTTTCGGGCAGCCAGGGCGGGGTTAATTTTATCATTATTCGTGAGGCTGACTTTTTCAGAAAAACTCCCTCAGTCAAGTGCCTGGAGGAAATTCTCTGCGACGAGTACGCTTCAGATGTCTTTCATCCTTTTGTCATTCATTGCTCCAGACTCTACGGGAACCGGGAGATGCCGGTCTACCTGCAGCAGATTTACAGCAATATCCTGAGGGACGGCAGGCTTTATCTGACCCATCCCGGAGATGCCTATTGTGATGTGATGCACGTGGACGATCTCTGCAGTCTGGTTCGTCTGATTCTCAGACAGGGACCGGGTCAGATTGATGGACGGTCTATCCAGGTTCAGAGTGGTTATCCTTTCCGCCATCAGGTTCTGGTGGATTTTCTGGTGGACCGCTATGATCAGATTTATGTTGAGGAGATGGATCAACCCTTTGAGGAGACAGAATTTGAAGTCTATTCTTCCGATGCCTGGTCACCCAGACATAATTTTACCAAGGATCTGGAAAAGGTTTTCTATCAGATTGAGGAAGACAGCCAGGTGGAGCACAGGATGCTTCTGGATCAGAGAAAGAAGAAGATTCCGCAGGTGATCAAGTATCTCTGCCTGCTGCTCTGTGAGGAGGCGTACACCCATTACATCCCCACAGCATCTGATCTTCAGTATATCGATGCCCGGACTCTGTTTGTCATATGTTCCTCCCTCTTTTTTGGAAAGAATGTAGGCTTTCTGTCCGCCCTGATCTGCAGTATCACCAATGTGGCCGGCTGCCTGGCGAAGGGAGTCCACTGGTATGAAATCTTCTACAATATTGATAACTGGATTCCGTTTGCAGTTTATTTCTCCCTCGCTGCCCTCTTTGGCATGTACAAGGATTATCTGAGTAAGAAACTGGCTGCGAACAAAGACCCAAATACGGGAAAAAATTAATAAGGGGAATAAAATGTTATTTGTATTTGTATTCAGCATACATATTTTTTTCCTGGCCGTTTACGCCCTGATGATTGATGCGCAGATTTCCAGAATGGATTATGTCCATCTTCTGTTTGCTCTGGCTCTGCCCATCGTGGGCGAGATCTGTCTGCTCCTGGCAGAGACCGGAAGATTCAATGTGGAGGAAACTTACTCCTCACCGCTGCTTTCAGGTGCTTCTTCAGAGGAAATAACGGCGGTCAGCGAACCTGTCACAGCAGGTGGAGACGATATCAGCCGGGAAGAGCTGCTTGAGGCAGTCCGGGGTAAAGCGGATAATCTGCCGGCTATTTTGAAACAGGCCCTGAAGGCTTCCGATGAGGAAGTTGTCCATATTGCCGCCTCCAATGTCATGAGGCTGCAGCGGTCCTATGAGAACCGGATCAACCAGGCAGCAAAACAATACCAGACCATGCCCGACGACATGAATATGCTTATGGACTATGTTGAGGATATCGAAGCATATCTGGCCACCGGGCTGCCGGAAGGACAGACGAAGATGCAGCTGCTGAAGAGAGAAGAGGAACTTCTGCTGACTTATCTGCACGTCTTCCCGCTCGACGAGGAGAAGAGACAGATGCTGCAGAATGACCGAAACAGGCAGGCTGACATGCAGGGAATGAGGTAGACCATGAAGCTTAATTATCCATTGAAAAAATTATTGAAAATACTGATGATTTCCATGCTGGGTCTGGGTGTGGTCGCAGCGACCCTCCTGCTGCAGCGCCATGGATATCATGCGCCTGGTATTAAGACTGACAGAGAGGTTGCCCTTCTCAGTGAAGATGAATGGCAGGATGTGGTCAATAAAAATGCGCGGGTAACCGGACCCCACGCCCACAAGGCACTGGTTCTCTACGATACCACAGAAGAGGGCAGTGCGGATGTCCGGGATAATGTGGAGTTTGTCATGAAGACACTCTCAGTAAGGACAGTGTCCCTGCCTGAGACAGCCTTCGATCAGATTGCAGCAAATCTGAAGAATTTTGATGATCTGATCGTCTGCTCTTCCAACATGCAGAAGTTTCAGGCTATCCTGCCTGACATAGAAGCATGGGTCAAAGCCGGCGGACACCTCATGTTCACCAGCAGTCCCAATAATGATACACTGGACCGGAGCTGGTTCCCTCTGCTGGGTATTCAGGATACTATGGAGCTTGGCTCCATCGATATCGGAAGCCTTCAGGTTCAGACGGATATTATTGCAGGGGCTCAGGGTATGGATTTTTCATCTGACGTCATTACCGGCAACGTGCTGAATCCTGACCTTACCAAAGACTGTACCGTGCACATTGCCACGGCCGACGAGGATAAGACGCCTCTGCTCTGGGAGCACGATTTCGAGAAGGGTAAAGTGATCGTCAGCAATGCGGATCTCATGGAAGGTAAAATCAGCAGAGGCGTGATCGCCTCCTCCTACTGCTCCATGTATCCGGTGTACACATACCCCATCATCAATGCGGCAGTGTACAATATCGATGACATGCCGTCCCCCGCGCCGGTGGGCTACGATGAGAATGTTCTCGAACAGTATGGATACACCATCTACGATTTTTATACCAATGTCTGGATGCCTGCTATGCAGAAGCTGGCAAAGGATTATGATATCCGCTATTCCACATACACCATTGAAACTTACGATGACAATGTGGAAGGGCCTTTTGATTATGAGGAAAACCGGAAGTCGGCTTCCTACTATGCCAACATTATCTTAAACATGGGAGGCGAGGTCGGAATTCACGGTTACAATCACCAGCCTTTCATTCCGGAAGGATTCAGGCTGAGCAGGGAGAACCGGGGTTACAAGCCCTGGCCGAGCATCAAGAATATGATAGCCTCCATGAATCAGGTGATTTCTTACACTGAAAGCCTGTGCAAAGGCATCAATGCGGTTTCCTATGTTGCCCCCAGTAATGTTATCAGTAAAGAGGCTCTGCAGGAACTGCTGATTCAGGTGCCCCACCTGCGGGTTTACGCCGGAATCTACTCCGGAACAAGGGACCAGATGGTTCAGGAATTCGAAGTGCTTAACAATGGCGTGGTTTTCTGTCCAAGACTTACCGCGGATATGCAGATGGCAGAGAGCGAATGGTGGATGGCCGTCAATGAATTGAATTTCCATTATATGGAGTCCAACTTTATTCATCCGGATGACATCCTGGATGAGGCCAGAAGTCATGGAGGAGATTTCCAGGAGATGCTGAACTCCTACAGGAAGATGGTGGAGTGGATTGTTGACCATGGCGTACGCACCTGCACCATCTCCGAGGCCGGAGGCGCTGTACAGCGTTTTGCCAATCTGTCAGTGGACCAGGAACTGAAAGGAAATCAGCTCTTAATCCATGTGGACGGCCTGATTGACGAGGCGTCCATGATGGTTAGGACCAACGGAAAAGTTCCGGTGAATGTGACCGGAGGTACCATCAAAAAGTTGACGGATTCCATTTATATTCTGACGATAAACAGTGAAGAAATCACAATAGATTTGGAAGATGAGTGAATATGAGAGTTTGTATGATTTTAGAGGGATGTTATCCCTATACCCGAGGTGGCGTTTCCACCTGGGCCCATCAGTATATCAGCTCCAGTCCTGACACAGAGTTTGTCCTCTGGACAATCTTGGCGAATCATGAGATGGAGCAGAAATTTGTATATGATCTCCCCAAAAATGTGGTGGAGGTCAAAGAGGTGTTTCTTGAGGATTCCTACCTGGGGTCTAAACAGCTTTTCCATAAGTGGAAAAAGAAAGAGTATGCCGATCTGATCCATCTTCTGGGAAGAATACTTGACGAGAAGGATAATGGCTGGGAAGAGATCATCACCAGGGTGCACAATTCAGAATGCGGCGTCTATGATGTCGCATCCTCCCAGGACTTCCTGGATTATGCCATGGAGTTCGCTGCGGACAGAGATATCCGCATGCCCCTTTCTGATACCTTTTATGGGCTCCGTTCCATCCTGATTCCTGTGCTCCACCTGCTCAAGCAGGAGATTCCTGCTGCGGACATCTACCATGCCACAGCAGCCGGATACAGTGGAGTGCTGGTTTCCCTGGCCGGCGTGATCACCGGACATCCCACCGTCATCACAGAGCATGGCATCTATCCCAGGGAGAGGGAGGAAGAACTGATGCAGGCAGAGTGGATCTCAGATTCACTCCGGGATGTATGGATCCGGTTTTTCTATAATCTTTCCCGCTGTGCCTATGATACCTGCAGCCGGGTAACCTCCCTGTTCCGGGGAGCCATGGCCAGGCAGATTCAGATTGGATGCGACAGTGGAAAGACTGTAGTGATACCAAACGGGATCCAGCTGAACCGCTTTGAGGGCATACCCCCGAGAAAACGTGATGACACGGTCAATATCGGTGCCTTTGTCCGTTTTGCTGCCATCAAGGATTTGAAAACTCTGATCCGGGCCTACTACGCCCTCACCCTCAGAGTGCCCAATACCCGCCTGTATATCCTGGGGGGCACTGATGAACCGGAGTATGAGGTGGAATGCCGGGGCATCATCGAGCAGCTTGGCCTGACTACCATTTCCATAGAAGGGTTTGTCGACACCGTCGAATACCTGAAGAAGATGGACTTTACCATGCTGACCAGTATTTCCGAGGGACAGCCTCTGGCAGTTCTGGAGTCCCTGGCTGCAGGACGGCCCTGCGTCACCACCAATGTCGGATGCTGCAAGGAGCTTCTTGAGGAGGCCGGAGATGAGTTCGGTGTGGCGGGAATCGTAAAGAATCCCATGGATGCAGAAGGTCTGGCAGACGCCATGGAGATTTTCTGCAGCGATAAGGACAAGTGTGAGACCTACGGCCGCAACGGTATGGCAAGAGTTTTTAAATATTTTACCCATGAACTGATGATGAGCCGTTATTTTGATTTATATAAAGAGGTACTGTAATGGCTGGTATAGGATTTGAATTACGAAAAGCAATCAGACAGGAATCGGTGAAGGAGAAGGTAGGGGGCTATCTGGGCGCCGCCTTCAGCAGCAGCGGATCCATTCTTGTGGGTATTGTCATCTTTGTGCTGATTCAGACAGCGGCGAAATCACAGCATGTCAGCCAGCATATTCTGGACAATTTCATGTGCTATGTGACAAACACCATGTTTCTATCCATGTTGTTTACCTCGCTTTTGACTCTGGCCTTGTCCAGATACGTCTCAAATCAGCTTTATCTGGAGAAACAGGAGAAGGTTATGCCCTCTCTGATCGGCGGATCCCTCCTGGTATTCTTCCTGAGTCTGGTCATCTTTCTTCCCATCGTGGTGACGTCTAAACTGGATGCTCTGTCCGGACTCTTTCTCTATATTTTGTTTATGGTACTGTGTATGTGCTGGCTTTTGATGACCTACATAACCCTGGTCAGGGACTATGTGCAGATAATCTTTGCCTATCTCGGCGCCTTGCTGGGATCAGGTCTGCTGCTGATCATCTTTTCTTATCTTGGCCTGATGCGCATGCCCACCATGATTCTGACACTGATGACCGGCTTTGCCGTGGTGGATATTTTTCTGTTCCGCATCATCTATAATGGCTTTGCCAGACAGGATGATTCTATTTTTGAATATTTTTCTGAGATTAAAGCGGAACCCGCCCTGGTGCTGATCGGATTTCTGATGATGATTGGTATGCTGGGACATTTCTGGATTGTCTGGTTTTTCTCGGATATTGGAACAAAGGTGGATACCTTCTTCCGCTTTGGTCCTGCCTATGATTTCCCAGCCATCATAGCTTATTTCTCCACCATACCGGCAACGATTTATTTCGTTACCTTCTTCGAAACTGCTTTCAGTGAGAAATATCAGAGATATTTCAAGATTCTTGGCAAGAATGGAACCGTGGAGGAAATACAGGAAGCCAAAGAGGGCATGTTCGATGTCATGTATCGTGGCTTCAGAAGCCTGTGTACGATTCAGATCGTCGTGTGCCTGATCTTTATCACCATAGGTGCTAAAACTCTGGGTGTTATGAATATAGGTATGTCCAGAGATATGGCTGACACTTTCCGGATTTTCTGTGTGGGATACTCCCTCTACTATATAGGAAATGTCATCACCCTGGTCCAGCTCTACTTTATGAATGAGAAAAGAGTTGTGTGGAGTGCCCTATTTTTTGCGGTATTCAGCAATCTTTTCACCTATCTGGGTATCCAGAGAGGCGACGGATCCTGGGGAATCGGTTTTATGATCATCGCTTTTGTCTGGGCTGCCATCGGCGCATCCCAGCTGGTCGGATTCCTGACCAGACTGGAGTTTAACATTCTGGGAAAACAGCCCCTGACGCCCAGTTCAGCACAGCCAAAGAACAAACATTACAAGAGATCCCGGCTTAATGTCAGGATTCCGATTTATGTGCTGGCGGTTTCTCTGTGTCTGGCTGTTGGCTCCCTGGGAATGATGGTGTTCGATGCCTATCAGAGCACTTTTATCATGAATTTTAAACCTAAGGCCTCCGATAAGGTCCTCAGGTCTCCGGGTATGGGTCTGGCGCCCTGGGCGGAGAGCCCGCAGACCAAGACCCTGAATACTTCCCTGGTTTATGTGGAACTTCCCTGGTCTCTTTGGGAACCGGAGGAAGGGAAATATGCTGTGGATTATGTGAAAGAGCACTATAAGCTCGATTACTATAAGGCAGACGGACGCCAGGTCGTTTTCCGTTTCTTCTGTGATCAGCCCACGGATCAGGAGCACATGGATATTCCTCAGTGGTTATACAATATTACCAAGGATGGAACCCACTATGATAACTCCTATGGCAAAGGATATTCACCGAATTACGCCAATCCGGTTTTCATGGACAGACATAATGATGCGGTAAGTGCCCTGGGAGATGCCTTCGGCGATGATGACTTCTTCTGCTATGTGGAAGTGGGAAGTCTGGGCCATTGGGGTGAATGGTATGTCAATAAAGATGAAAACGTACCGATTCTTCCTCCCCAGGAGATTCGCGACCAGTATCTTGACACATACAAGGAAGCTTTTCCCAATGCAAAACTCCTGATGAGATTCCCTATGGTGGAGGCCAAAGCGCAGAATTACGGACTTTATAATGATATGACCGGAGATCCGGAGGAGACTCAGTACTGGCGTGAGATCATAAAAGGCGGTGTCTGGGATCAGACTGGTGAGGATGTACTGGCTGACTGCAGAGAACTCTGGAAGACAGCGCCTATTGGTGGAGAGTTTGCCACAACACCTGATGACCGGGCTGTCCTGGTGGACAATTATAACGTCACACTGGAAACACTGCGGGAGAATCATCAGTCCTTCCTTGGACCTAAGATCATCATCGACGAACTGGAAAGCAAGCATGTCAGAGAGAATCTGGATCAGATTCTGCTTCAGATGGGATACAGATTCCGTGTCACTGGCGTGAGAATGAATTTCAAGCCCGTGTCATCCTTCAGTGCCAGAATATCTATGGTCAATGAAGGAAACGCACCTATTTATTCTGACAGCAAGCTTAGAGTTTACCTCTTTGATGAAGAGGGCGGAGAAGTGCTGGATAAAGACGTAGCCAAGCTGGATCTCAAGACCATCATGCCTGGACAGAAGACTTCCTTCACTGTTGATATTAATCAGGAGGAGCTGAGTTCAGACCATGTTTACAGCCTTGGACTGGCCATCGTCAATGAAGATGGTGAGCCGGCAGTTCCCATGGCCATGGAAGAGACTCTTGCCGATAATATTTATAAACTTGCGAAATTTAAACTGAAATAGTGAGGTTGACTTATGAATGATAAGAAAATATATTACAGCTTCATAGTGAATGTTTCCTATTTCTTCTTTGCTTTATTTTATACAGCAGCCCAGCTTCTTGACAAAGTCTATGAAGGAACGACATCGACCCTGGTCATGATTTATATCCTGGCAATCACCGCCTTCTCTATGCCTCTTTTGTATTCGGGGATGTGCGGCAGGTTTATGGATAATGGCACCCGCCTTTCTTCCTCCTTTGTCTATCGTAAGATCCTTCCGCCGACAGTGATCGCCACGGTATTGTGGTGCTTCATCGGAACCCTGATCTATTGGAAACAAAATTTTAACGGGGACTACAGGCTTTTTACACTGAATGATTCTTTCTCCAGTGTTCTCCGGGCACCCAGCTGTCTTTTCTTCTATCCAATGATTCTGCTGGTGGTGATATTATATCCCTTCTTAAAGTCATTGATGGAAGACAGGAAGTACATGAGATATATGAGCTTAATCGCTATCGCTGTCTGTCTGCTGGGATCTTTGGTCGCCTATGTTTCCTTCTTCCCGGATGAACTGGGAATGATGATGGCCTTTATTTCCTATATCTTCCTGGCTGTATTTGTGGAGCAGACGGAATTCAGGCCGGCAATCAGAATAATAATCTATCTGGCAGGCCTTTTGGCGACGGGGCTTATGATCCATATGACCATTCGCTACTCTGTCGTTCAGTCAGCCATTGATTACACCTGGGTAGAGGAGGCGACAATCTTTGTCATCATCCAGCTTTTTGCCGTTCTGGTTCTGATCAGGGAGCTGAGCAGACGCATTAAAACAAAGGCGAAGATATCTTATTGGATTCGGGAATTTTCCAGCTACGCTTATATATATATCCTGATTTTCGCTTTGGTAACAGTACCTCTCGATTCTGCTGCTGAGGTCAGGAATCTCGCTGTTCCTGCACGATTCATGCTGGATTGCTTCGGAGGGATTGTGGTGACGTTGATTCTTTGCTCTGCCCTGACCAGACTTCCGGTGATCTCCTTGTATACAGGAGGATTTCGGGATATTGAAAATCTGGGAACCTTTACGCGGCATCGTCATTATAAAAAGATAAAGAAGGAATTTGAGAGGCTGGAAGACAGCTCTTCAGAAACAGCATAGGATCGATTGTTTAATAATTAATTGTTATATTATTAAATAACATAGAAAAAGCATTATGAGAGGAGATGTTTCTTATGGCTACATATGCAGAACGCAAAGAAGCAAGGATGAACGAGAAGGTGGACGCTTCTGCCATCATGAGTGACCGGGCCTACAATATTGCCATTGGCATTGTCGTGCTCTATGGCATCCTGATCAATTTTCTGATTTGTGCCTACGGATCAGATTATGCACTGAGACTACTGGGTCGTGTCAATCCGATCATCTTAATTATTGGCTATCTGGTATTGGTTTTCGGGGGATCTTTTATGGCTATGAAATCCCACAATCCTCTGATCAGTTTCCTCGGCTATAATATGATCGTTCTGCCTCTGGGTCTTGTTCTGTGCATCACAGTTTCGGGCTATGGCGGGATAGGAAATGAGGTTGTCATCGATGCTTTTATGTACACCCTGGGCATCACCCTGGTCATCATCGGGGCGAGCTGCCTTGTACCAAAGCTTTTTCTCAGAATGGGCGGCTTCCTTTTTGCCGGACTGCTGGGGATGATTATCGTGGAGATTGTGGGTCACCTCTTTTTTGGATCGACCAACTGGACATCCTATGTTATAGCTGCCATTTTCAGCCTCTATATCGGTTATGATGTACAGAGAGCGCAGCTCTTTCCTAAGACCCTGGATAATGCCATTGATTCAGCGATTGATATCTATCTGGATATTACCAATCTCTTTATCCGGATTTTATCCATCATTGGAAACAAAGACAATTAATAGGATCTGACAATCATAAATCCACTGTATTCCTGATAACCTCCTTTTTGGGGAGGATTGGGAAGACCGGTGGATTTTTTCTATGAATATTCCTTCCTGACATTCTTAAAACAATCCTGCCAAAAAGCATACTTAAGGAAAGGGCGAAGAATGAAGAGAAACAGATGTTTACTTATAATTCTGGTTTTAATGGGACTTTTATGTCAGAACAGAGTCTGCGGAAAGGCGGCAGTGACCACCCCGCTGGAAAGCCTTCCCTCAGACACCGGCTTTGATCAGCTGGAAGTAACCATCAACCAGGAGGAAGGCAGCAGGACTTACATTGTTTATCGGCAGGGAGGAATCAATGAATCCACCCTATATCCCGGTTATATCGCCGGACATGGCTGTGCTTCCTGCTCAACGGCCAGCATCCTGACTGCCTGGGCGGAGGATTCCAGTGGGAAAATCACACCGGCAGACCTGGCGGAACGTGTGGAAAAAGAGGTCTTCGGCGAGGAAAAATGGACGAAAAACTATTCCAAATCCTTCGCGAAGCAGATGCCCATGTCCCTCTATGGGGCAAGCCTGATTCTGGAGTATTACCAGGTGCCCTGCACCTATGTCAGAAGCTTCGAGGACCAGGAGGCGGTGGAAGAGATTACGGCCCACTTAAAGAAGGGACTGCCTGTCATTGCCCTCTATTCCAATGTAAACAGACACGAAAAGAAGCATAAGGGGTCTGTCGGTTATCACACCATCACCTTTCTGGGCCTGACCGATGAGGGCGAGCTGATTATCGGAGAACCGGGAGGAAGCGGGCGCCTTCGCTTTTCCACGGTGGAGGAAATGATTCCCTACCTGTTTCCCTGTAAAGAACCGGAGTCAACGGCCTGCTATTTCAGCGGCAGGAAAAAGTCCGGCGGTTACATCCTCGTAGGTGTCGGGGAAAAAGAAGCAGAAGAGAGCCTTGAGTAAACAGAGCAAAGAACGAACGGAGTAAAACCGATAGAAGAAAGATCTGACGGAAAATATGAAAGAACTGCAGAAACATATAAAAAATAAAACATTCAGCCGGGTGTACCTCCTTTATGGAGATGAAACCTACCAGATTCTTCGGGGAAAAAAGATGCTGAAAAATGCTTTGGTTCGGGAAGATGACAGCATGAATTTCCAGGAGTACAGGGAGGAGAGGCCCAACCTGTCTAAAATCAGGGACACCGCTCAGACGGTCCCTTTTTTCAGTGATTGGCGTCTGATTATTCTCGACCGTACCAAGGTGATGAAGACCGGAAAGGACGATCTGGTGGAACTCATGGAAGCGGTGGCGGCCACCACTGTTCTGCTGATCTGTGAGCAGGAAGTTGACAAGAGATCCAAGGCTTATAAATGGATTAAAAAGAATGGCTTCATCCGGGAATTTCTGAAAAAGAATAATAAGGAGAATGATCTGATCCGATTCACCGCCCAGCTGTTGAAACGGGGCGGCAAGCAGATTCGGGAGCAGGATGCCCGTTATCTGGTCAATGTGACCGGTTCAGATATGTTTCAGCTGAAAAATGAGACGGACAAGCTGATTGCCTACTGCGGAGACAGTCCTGCCATCAGCCGGGAAGACATTGATGCCGTCATCTCGCCGGAACTGGAGAATAAAATATTTGACATGGTGGCGGCCATAGCCCAGGGAGACAAGGGGACTGCCCTCGGCTGCTACACGGATCTGATTCTTCTCAAGGAGGCTCCCATGAGAATTCTTTATATGATTCTCAGGCAGTACCGGATCCTGCAGATCATCTATGACATGAGAAGCCACGGCTGCAGTCCGGATGAGATTGCCCACATGGCCGGCGTCCCTAAGTTTTTTCTGGGAAGATACGAACAGCAGCTTAAGGGTTATACAGCGGATATGCTGGAAGAGTGCATGGATCAATGCCTGTCTGCGGAGACGGCCATCAAGACCGGACAGATTGGAGACCGGCTCGGGGTAGAGACAATGATAGCCGCTCTATTAGAGAAAGATTATTAAAAAAATCAGAGAGAAATATTTAAAAATGCCCGACAGGCAGCCGCTCCTGTCGGGCATATCTATATCTGTTATTATGCTGTCTGTATGGAAGACTAGGCCATCTTGTTGACAGCTTTTGTCATACGGGAAATCTTTCTGGAAGCAGTGTTCTTATGATAGATTCCCTTGGAAGCAGCCTTGCTGAGATCGGAGATTGCATTTCTTAAAGCAGTCTCTGCAGCAGCCTTATCGTTGCTGGCGATGGCAGCTTCAACTTTCTTGATACTTGTCTTCACTCTGGACCTGGTAGACTTATTTCTTAATGTCTTCTTTTCGATGACCAGGATTCTCTTTTTTGCAGATTTGATATTAGCCAATCTGTACACCTCCATAAATATTTCTGATTTATTACCAACAGCACCTGCTGTTTTGTGCCGCAGCGATTTGAACCGCAAATCAAATTACTGCAAAGATACCCGCCAGGTCGGACACGGACAAGCTGACGTGCACATACTCTACTATTTTATTAAGGTGTATTTGGTTTGTCAAGAGAAAAGAAGGAGAAAAAATCATATTTTTTACTTTACATCTTCAGTTTCTTCGTTATATATTTTAATAGAATGAGAACAAGCAGACAGATGGAGGAAATGTTTTGGCAGTAATTGATCAGAGCAAAATCAGAAACTTTTGTATCATCGCCCATATCGACCACGGAAAGTCCACCCTGGCGGACAGGATCATCCAGGAGACCGGTCTGCTCACCGACAGGGAGATGCAGGATCAGGTCCTTGACAATATGGAGCTGGAGAGAGAACGTGGTATTACCATAAAGTCCCAGGCAGTCCGTATCATATACCATGCAAAGGACGGCCAGGAGTATATTTTCAACCTCATAGACACACCAGGTCATGTCGATTTCAATTATGAAGTGAGCCGCAGCCTGGCAGCCTGCGAGGGAGCCATCTTGGTGGTGGATGCTGCCCAGGGCATCGAAGCCCAGACCCTGGCCAATGTCTATCTGGCCCTGGACCATGATCTGGAGATCATGCCGGTCATCAATAAAATTGATCTGCCCAGCGCGGATCCGGACCGGGTGGTGGAGGAAATCGAGGATGTCATCGGCATCGAGGCCGAGGATGCGCCGAGGATCTCAGCCAAGAACGGGATCAATATCGATCAGGTTCTTGAGCAGATTGTGGAGAAGATTCCGGCACCGGGCGGAAGTCCCGATAATCCTCTCCAGGCTCTGATTTTTGACAGCCTCTACGATTCCTACAAGGGAGTAATCGTCTTTGCCAGAATTATGGAGGGACGGATCCGAAAAGGCACCAATATGAAAATGATGGCCACCGGGGCCACAGCGGAAGTCGTGGAAGTGGGAACCTTCGGTGCAGGACAGTTCTTTCCCTGTGAGGAGCTTTCGGCGGGTATGGTGGGCTACATCACCGCCAGTCTGAAAAATGTCAAGGACACCAGGGTGGGAGATACCGTGACGGATGCGGATAATCCCTGTGCCCAGCCCCTGCCCGGCTATAAAAAGGTGAATTCCATGGTTTTCTGCGGGGTATATCCGGCAGACGGAGCCAGGTACCCTGACCTCAGAGACGCCCTGGAGAAGCTTCAGCTCAATGATGCAGCCCTCCAGTATGAGCCTGAGACCTCGGTTGCTCTGGGCTTTGGTTTCCGGTGCGGTTTTCTGGGCCTGCTCCATCTGGAGATCGTCCAGGAGAGACTGGAGCGGGAGTACGGGCTGGACCTGGTCACCACCGCCCCCAGTGTTATTTATAAGGTTCATCTGACCGATGGAACCTGTTTCGACCTGACCAATCCCACCAATCTGCCTGACCCCTCCAGCATCGAGTATATGGAGGAGCCTGTGGTGGCTGCGGAGATTATGGTCACCAAAGACTATGTAGGTCCCATCATGACCCTCTGCCAGGAGCGGCGGGGCACCTATATTTCCATGGAATATATGGAAGAGACTCGTGCTCTGCTCAAATATGAGCTGCCCCTCAATGAGATCATCTATGATTTCTTTGATGCACTGAAGTCCAGATCCCGAGGCTATGCTTCCTTTGACTATGAACTCAAGGGCTATCAGCGGTCCGATCTGGTAAAACTGGATATCCTGATCAATCGGGAACCTGTGGATGCCCTCTCCTTCATCGTTCATGCCTCCACGGCCTATGAGAGAGGCCGCCGCATGTGCGAGACCCTGAAGGGGGAGATTCCCAGACATCTCTTTGAGATTCCAATCCAGGCGGCCATCGGCAGCAAGATCATTGCCCGGGAGACGGTCAAGGCAGTCCGCAAGGACGTCCTGGCCAAGTGTTACGGTGGTGATATCACGAGAAAGAAGAAGCTTCTGGAGAAACAGAAGGAAGGCAAAAAACGAATGCGCCAGGTGGGTGCGGTGGAAGTTCCCCAGAAGGCTTTTATGGCAGTGCTTAAGCTCAGTGAGGACTGATGGAAGATTCAATCGTAATCTGATGAAGAAGGAAATCGGGTCGGCGAAACAGGCATTTCCAGCCTGCGCCGGCCCTTTAGTGTTTCAGATGAATCAGAAATCTGAGTAAAAAAGCTGGATAAAGATGAATAAAAAAGATGAATTAAGATGAATAAAAAAATAGAAGAAAAGATTCTTGAACTCTATATTCATATCCCATTTTGCGTCAGGAAATGTCTCTATTGTGATTTTCTGTCTTTTCCTGCCGGCCAAGGGGAAACAGATTTGATCAGGACCTACTGCCGTGCCCTGGAAAAGGAAATTCAGGCCTCCGGAGATACCTCCTGGCTAGTGAAGAGCATTTTCTTCGGAGGTGGGACTCCTTCCCTGCTGGAAGGAGAGCAGATGACCTCCCTGATGCAAACTTTAAGACAATCCTTCCGGGTGGATCCGGAGGCGGAAATCAGTCTGGAGGCCAATCCGGGAACCCTGGATCGTGACCGGCTGAAAGCCTTTCACAGCGCTGGTTTCAATCGGCTGAGCATCGGGCTCCAGTCCGCCTCTGACCAGTCCCTGGCCCTGTTGGGGAGGATTCACACCCTGGACCAGTTCCTGGAGAACTATCAGGAAGCCAGACGCTGCGGCTTTGACAATATCAATATTGATATCATGAGCGGCCTTCCCGGCCAGTCTCTGGAAGAATACAAATGGACTCTGGATCTGGTGACAGACCTGAGGCCGGAACATATTTCCTCCTATAGTCTGATCGTGGAGGAAGGGACGCCTTTGTCCAGGTCAGAGAGGCTGCTGGAGATCCTGCCCGATGAGGAGTCAGACCGGGAGATGTACCGGGAGACAGGAAGGCGGTTGAAGAAGTCCGGCTATCGGCGTTACGAGATTTCCAACTATGCCCTGCCGGGAAGGGAGTGCCGGCATAATCTGGGCTACTGGAGCGGTATTTCCTATCTTGGACTGGGGTTGGGGGCTTCCTCCTACCTGCCGCTGGAAGACGACAGACACTGCCGTTTCAAAAATACCGATGAGATGGCAGACTACCTGGAACAGCCTTTTCTTCCCTTTAAGCACCGGCAGGACTATACCGTTCTGACCCGGGAAGAAGAGATGGAAGAGTATATGTTTCTGGGTCTCAGAAAGTGTGAAGGGGTGTCGGCAGCTGCCTTTGCCCGATCTTTCGGCAGGACCATGGAAGAGATTTACGGCAGCCAGATCAGAAGATACCGGCAATCCGGCCATCTGCTTCTTACAGGTGACCGGCTGGCTCTCACCGAAAAAGGTATCGACGTGAGTGACTACATTTTCAGAGATTTTATGCTGGTGGATTAGAGGAGGCTGACATTTTGCCCGATAGCGGTTATAATGGAAAAAATCAGAAACCATTCAATCGTAATCTGATGAGATAAGACAGGTGATATTATGAAATGGAATAAACTGACAATTGAGACGACAACGGCTGCAGAGGATATGCTCAGCTATGAATTGACAGAGATGGGGATGGAAGGAGTCGAGATCGAAGACCATGTTCCCCTTTCCGAGGAAGACAGAAAGATCATGTATGTGGATCTCCTTCCTGATGAGATTGCTCCCGATGATGGAACTGCGAGGATCTCCTGCTACGTGGACGAGAAAGAAGACCTGGACCAGGTGGTGAGGAGGATCCGGGACAAGATCGAGGAGCTGTCGGCCTTTCTTCCCATGGGAAGCGGCAGGATCCATTTTGACGTGACCCAGGAAGAGGACTGGATCAACAACTGGAAAGTCTTTTTCAAACCCTTCCGTCTCGATGACAATATTGTGATCAAGCCCTCCTGGGAGACCTTGGAGGACAAAAGAGAAGATGATATCATCGTGGAGATTGATCCGGGAACAGCCTTTGGCAGCGGATCCCATGAGACCACCAAACTTTGCATCACCATGCTGAAAAAATATATGAAGCCCGGCGCCGCCATTCTGGATGTGGGAACCGGCAGCGGCATCCTTTCCATCATAGGACTGAAGCTGGGCGCCGGCCATGCTTCGGCCACGGATATTGACCCCAATGCCATCAGGGCTTCGGAGGAGAATTTCGAAATGAATCACATCCCCGAAGGGCAGGCAGAAGTCTGTCAGGTCAATATCCTCGATCCCGCGGAGGCTGCCGGAGCCGCCATGGTAAATGGCACAGAGAAATACGATCTGATAGTGGCCAACATTCTGGCGGATGTGATCATTCCCCTGTCGGGGCTGGTGAAGCCCCTTCTCAAGGAAGGGGGCGTGTTTATCGCCTCCGGCATTATCAATACCATGGAAGAGGCTGTCAGGGAAGCCGTCGAGGCCAATGGCCTGGAGATCCTTGAGGTGAACCACATGAAAGATTGGGTGGGCCTGGCAGCCAGACCAAGATAAAGGCAGCAGGGAGGAGCAGGTGCTTTAACGTATGTTTCAATTTTTTATCGAAGTCGAAAATATCACAGACCAGGGGATCCTGATCACAGACGGGAAGGATGTCAACCATATAAAGAATGTTCTCAGAATGAGACCGGGTGACCAGGCGGCCTTCTGCTGTCAGGAAAAAGAGAAAATGTACACCTGTTGTCTCAGGGAGGTCAGCCGGGAAGAGATTCTTTTTGACATTCTCGATATTGACAGTACAGTCACAGAACTCCCGGTGGAAATTACCCTTTTTCAGGGCCTTCCCAAAAGTGACAAGATGGAGATGATTATCCAGAAGACTGTGGAACTGGGGGTCAGCCGGATCGTGCCGGTGGCATCCAGACGTGCAGTGGTACGACTGTCCGGAAAAAAAGAAGAGAAGAAGCTGGCCCGCTGGCGGGAGATTGCCAAAAGTGCGGCCAAACAGTCCAAAAGAGGGAGAATCCCCGAGATCGGCGGCGTCATGACTTTTGCCCAGGCAGTGGAAGAAGGAAAGAAACTGGAGATGCTGTTGATCCCCTACGAGGAAACCATGGGTATGGAAGCTGCCAGAAAGGCTGTTGCCGCCGCAGCCGAAAAGAAAAGCCTTGGAATCTACATCGGACCGGAAGGCGGATTCGAGAAGGCGGAGGTGGATCTTGCTGTGGAGGCCGGCGCAGTCCCCATCAGTCTGGGAAGGCGGATTTTGAGGACAGAGACAGCCGGCATGGCCCTGCTGGCCATTCTGGGCTTTGCCCTGGAGGAAGACTGAGAGTCTGGATCAATGAATCTCTTCTCAGAAGAGAAGGGAGTCGGGGTCGTAATCTGAGGAAAGAGTTAAAGGAGAAATAATTATGGCTGGTTCAGGAATTGGAACCATATATCGGATGACAAGCTGGGGGGAGACCCACGGAAAAGGAGTCGGCGTTGTTGTGGACGGCTGCCCGGCCGGCATAGAGCTGACCGAAGACCACATCCAGGGGTACTTAGACCGCCGCAGGCCGGGCCAGTCCAGGTACACCACCAAGAGAAATGAGTCTGACCAGGTGGAGATTCTCTCCGGCGTTTTTGAGGGGAGGACCACAGGAAGTCCCATCTCCCTGCTGGTTTTTAACAAGGACCAGCGGTCCCGGGACTACAGTGCCATAAAGGACTTGTACAGGCCGGGACATGCAGACTACACCTTTGACCGGAAATACGGTTTCAGGGATTACCGGGGTGGTGGGAGATCTTCCGGCAGGGAGACCATCGCCAGGGTAGCCGGGGGAGCCATTGCGGCCAGAGCCCTGGCCCAGCTGGGCATAGAAGTATTTGCCTACACCCGGTCCATTGGACCCTGTGCCATAGATGAAGCCCGGTTTGATCCCGGAGAGAGGGACAGGAACGCCCTTTATATGCCGGATCCTGAGGCGGCAGCCAGGGCGGCGGCTTTTCTGGAAGAGAAGATGAGTCAGGAAGATTCCTCCGGGGGTGTAGTGGAATGCCGCATCAGCGGCCTGCCCGCAGGAGTTGGCGAGCCGGTTTTCGACAAACTGAGTGCCTGCCTGGGCAAGGCAATCCTTTCCATCGGGGCGGTGAAGGGCTTTGAGATCGGAGATGGTTTTGCCGCAGCTCGGTCGGTGGGATCTGTCAACAATGATGCATTTTGCAGGAAGGAAGGCAGGACGGTCAAAGTCACAAATCATGCCGGAGGAATCCTCGGAGGTCTGAGCGACGGCTCGGAAATCCTGTTCCGGGCGGCCTTTAAACCAACCCCATCCATCGCAAAGAGACAGTCCACCGTGACCCGGCAGGGTCAGGAGACAGATCTTTTCATCAAGGGACGACATGACCCGGTGATTGTTCCCAGGGCAGTTGTGGTGGTGGAAACCATGGCAGCGGCGACGGTTTTTGACCTGCTGCTTCAGAATATGACCAGCAGGATGGACCGGATCATCGAGTTTTATCAGGACAGATAAGAAGGAAAACATTTTTCAGGATGTCCTTGAAAAGGCGTAAATGCCATTTTTTTACCAGCACATAATCATACTAGATCAACAAGACTTTTCAGGCCTTTTGTGTTATCCTGTATATGGAGGATACTGTGTGTTTATCAGCGGGAGAGCGCTTGATCATAAGCGCTGCTTTCCTGACCGAAGAAGGTGCTTGTATGGCTGATCAGGGGAGAAAGTGCATAGGTTTGATTGAGGCCATCGGTCTTGCTGCAGCCATCTCTGCTGCCGACGCGGCAGTCAAGGCGGCCAATGTGGAATTGATTGGTTATGAGTATGCAGGCTACAGTGCCAGGATTGCTGTGAAGGTGGAGGGAAAAGCCGAGGCGGTCCGCACAGCAGTTGCCGCCGGCAGGGCTGCCACCTACGGAGTGAAGGGTACACTGAATGGCTGCCAGTCCACCGCCATAAGTTTTGCCCTGGATCCCCGTGTCTATGACACCATGATCCACAACCGGATGACCACAGGTGATCCCCTGCAGATTGCCTCAGGCAAGAGACCCCAGGGTACCGGCAAGACCGGCAAGAGGGCCGGTGTCTGGGACGGACGCGGTGTCTACATCTACGAATAAATCCTACAGAAGCGTTGCAAAACGCTTCTTTTTTTGGATATTCAAAGTTTTTTAGGGTTTCCCAAACTTTTTTCGGGTCAGTTGTTCGGGTCTAGAGCTGATTTTCCCAAACTTTTTTCGG
>JBGUIF010000158.1:0-4942 GCA_045112755.1 Anaerobutyricum sp. | reverse complement strand
TCCGGATCAAAGATAAAAAGATCAGGGAATCGACCAGAGCTTTCGGGGAACGGATCAAGACCTTCCGCAAAGAAGCAGGTTACTCCCAAAGAGAACTTGCAGAAAAGATGAACGTTACCAGGAATACTGTGATTAATTGGGAGGCCGGAAAGTACCGGCCCGATGCCGATCTCTTTCCCGGTCTTTGTGACATCCTGGAGATCACCCTGAATGATCTCTTCGGGATCCATCCGGAAGATCGGTTTACTCCGCATGAAAGATCATTGATCGACCAATACCGCCGTATATCTAAAGGAGGGCAGAAGATCATCGACCATGTGATCTCCGATATCCTTGATGAACAGCTACGGTCTGAGGAAACCAGGTTGGATGAGAATATCATGATGCTCGATCACATATCGACCAAAGCTGCGGCAGGCAGTGGGTATGCATTCAGTGATATCCCTGTGGATGATTACTGCTTTGTTTTCTGCGACAGAAGGAATGAAAATGCTGACGGCATCATCCAGGTCAAAGGGGACAGTATGGAGCCCGGTTACCGCAATGGCGAATATGTATATGTAAAATACACGGAATCTGCAGAGATCGGAGAGGATGTGATCTGTTCTTCCAGCGCGGGACTGCACATCAAAAGACTGGGAGAAAACAGCTTGCTGTATTCCCTCAATAAGGACTACCCTTTCCTGCCGGAAAGCGAAGTGAAGATCATCGGAAAAGTACTGGGTATCGTTTCTTCGAGAGATTATCCGACTCGGTCAGAGCTGGACAGCCTGCAGGAGATCAGAAAAAATGAGATCACTGAGTTTAAGGAAAGACATGGATTGACATAAGGGGAAGGAGGCCTTTTCTATGTGCAGCCGTTATTATCTGGAGCCTTCATCAGAATTACTGCCCATCATCGAGAGAACAAGAAGGTGCCGTCTGACAGAAAACATGATCATACATCTGGGAAGGCCCCTGAAAAAAGACGGGACCGTCAGCCCGGATGATATGGTCCCTGTCATTGCTCCTGACCGGTCCGGAAACAGAAAAGAATTTCCTATGGTCTGGGGTTTCCATATCGAAGGTTTTGAAAAGCCAGTCATAAATGCCAGAGTGGAAAACGCAAAAGATACGGACACTTTTAAAGAATCCTGGCAGAGACATCGCTGTGTTATCCCTGCCTCCTTTTATTATGACTGGAGTCGTATCCAGTCTGGCGGTAGGATCATCCCCAAAGATCACTATGCCATCCAGCCAACCGGGAAGGCCGTGACCTTTTTTGCCGGAATCTACCGGATTGAAGAAGGCTATATGGGATTCAAGTATCCTGTCTTCGCTATACTGACTCGTCCGGCCACTCCTGACATGAAGATGATTAATGCCAGGATGCCGGTCATGCTGGATGAAACAGATATAGATGCTTGGATCCGGCCTGGGAAAGTACCATATATAAAGACAACCACCGATATGGTGGCTGAGAAAATGTAATATCAAAAAACAAACAGCATGCTGTCTAACTTGAAATCGCTAAAGCGGCCTGCTGACCATACTCGGTTTTTCAAGGAACCGTAGTCTACGTGGTATATAACCGACTCATAACCCAGGCAAATGCTCTGGCTGTTCGAAGGTCTGGCTCTTTAAAATGATTTCCTTTATTCCACTCAAGGAGGCAATCCACACCGGCATTCTTTAATATCATCTGGCCCTGACGAATGGCATCTCCAACCCTGGCCATAACGGGATTTCTGGTCCGTTCTTCCTTGTCACCAAGACTAAGATAAACCGTCCCGGTATAAAGGTTATTTTCACTCATATACTCTGTAAAATGGGGATACCATATTGAAGGAGAAGCCGCTACAACCCCATCAAAGCAATCCGTCTGATAGGCCGACCAAAGTGCAAAAAGACCAGCCAGGGAGTAACCTCCGATGATCAGCTTTTGCCTTGGCATCATATCTTCCCTGATTATACCGGGGAGGATCTCGTCAAGAATAATATGTAATGTCTCCTCTGCCTTACCGGCAAAATCTTCTTTCCCAAACACTGCCGGTGCCGGCCATGGAGACAGATCACGGTTCCAGTCATTTACCTTGACAGCCTGAAGGCAAAAGTCTTTTCCCGGGCATAATTCTCTTATACCAGAAACTTCCTGCTCAATCAGGCCCATGTCATGATCATCGACCATCTGAAGAAGCATCATGTCTGCATCCTTATTGCCAAAATAATATGATTGAAATCTCATTATTTCCCTCTGTATTCACGAACTGACAATCACTCGTCGAAACATAGGATCTGTCATCTTATTCTTATGGGCAGACACTACTGTTGTGGCTGAGAAGGTGTATCAGTATTTTATTCTTCCGGTGTATAGATCCAGCCATTTTCTTCATGATAAATCATCTGCTTTGTCATACCACCGTCAATGCAGATGTTTTCCCCGGTAATAAAACCTGCTTTTTCCGAGCAGAGGAATAAGACCATATTGGCGATATCCATTGGGTTTCCTACACGGCCCGAAGGCTGTTGCAAAGCATCCGTCCCCTCATATACATGGTATGAAGTATCAATCCATCCTGGTGATATTGAATTTACCCGTACCTTACCGGACAGGCTTACTGCCAATGCATGCGTCAATGCAGCAATCCCTCCCTTCGCGGCCGTATAGCTTTCTGTCTGCGGTTGACTCATCCGGTCACGGGACGAAGAGATGTTGATAATACATGCTCCTTCTCTGAAATATGGTTTGAACAGCTTCGATAAATAAAATGGCGCGGTGACTCCAACTGCCAGAGCATACTGGAATTCTTCATAGCTGCATGCATCGATTCCCTTCATCAGTGGAAGCGCATTGTTGATCAGATAATCGATGGTACCACATTCCCGGATCACCATCTTTGCAAAGTCTTCCAGAACTGCCTTATTGGAAATATCGCCTACATAATGGTCTCCCTCAGCCTTATCGATCACATAGACCTTTAAACCCTGCTTTCTGAATTCGTCGACAATGCATTTGCCAATCCCGTTTGCTCCGCCGGTCACAACTGCCACTTTCCGCTGCTCCGGGGATCTCTTCATATCTTCTCTTGGAATCGTCAGCTTCATAAACAATCCCCTGTCATCCTGTTCCGGAACCTTAGGGATCGTATCACACATCCCTTGTGCGCTGAGTACCGCAGTCACTGCAAGACAGACAGCATCCAGGAGATCATCCGGCTTGCACTTGAAATCCTTTGCTTTCTCCCACAATCCGGTCAGTAAATTGTCTGGAAGATATCTCTCTAGGATATTGACTCTTTCTATGAAACCAGCAAATTCTTTTTTCTGAGTCATAACAACCCTTCCGTGCAATCTGGCAAAAACAAGTTCCGGATGACTTTCCAGGATTTTGTTCCTATATTCCGGATGATTGTCCAGAAATTCATCCAACTCCCGGATCTTCGGGATAATATTGATCGATTGTTTCGAAAGGCTCTTTCCCAGGACCTTTTTATTCTCCTCTTTCTGCTCAGCCTCAGATTCTGCATAAACAGCCTGTCGGCAGGGCACAGAAAAGATTGTAGAGGAGCGCGGGCCTAGTTCATTACGGGCCAGATTCTCCGGGCGAAGTTGATCTGCTCGGCTTCGAAGACCAATGACCATGTCGATCAGGAAGACATCAAATTCCGGATAGCTGGCAGTAATCGCCTCCAGAGAGTCAAACCTTTCCAGACGAAAGTTGCCATACTCCAGAATACAGGCAATCCATCCACCTCTGCACCCATCCACACCCAGATATCGTCCATCTTTCATGTTTATCATGATTCGCTACCTCCCTGGTGTTCAAATCATCTTTTTTCCTGTGCTACACCATCCGGATAATCTCCCTCACAGCTTCAGTCGAGATTCCGCCACCAATTGTCATCATTAGTGTTTTCATACAGGTATTCCCTGTTTATAACAGTTTGTCTTTATAAAGTTTACAAATATACAACCTCTCTGAAAAACCGCATCTACCAGTTCCTTCGGTTGAAATGTGTATATGATCATGGCAATTTGTCCTTAACCTTTCATAATCTCCATATCAATGTCTTTCTATATATCTATGCCCATAAGGCCTTCTGCGGTAGCAATGAGTTTATATTGCTTACCCCTCCAGACTTCCATCTTCATCACCTTTTCTTAATCAATACAGCGATATCCCGAGACATCTCTAACTTATCGAGCTCCAGCATCATTCCAAGATGCACTTTTATTGAACCACTTTCCAAACGTAACAAAATGTTCTGGATTATTCATAAAATGTTTTTTTGAAGCAAATATAAACCAATGAGTACACAGTGCATTAATAGGATAAGCGGTTCTCCCAATCTAAAAGTTCTTGTATGAGTTTTATGCCGGAATACTCTCATTCCTGCCATAGCTCCTATCTCCCCGCCGATAAATGAAAAAAACAGCAATCTACTTACTGGTATTCGAAATTCACTATTTATAGCCTTATGCTTGTCCACACCAAATAATACAAACGTAATCAAATTGATGATTAAAATATAAACCCACCAATATTTTTTAATTATGGTATCAATTAATAAACTCACATCTTCAATATTCCAACCATATAATACAAACAAAATGGCAATTTGAATTATAAGAGCGATAAGAGTTAATATGCGCCAATAATTATAATAATCATGTTCTTCTCTGATTTCGCTTGTTTTCATAACGCCCTTTCTCGGCTTTAAAAATTTGGGGTAAAAAATTAGAAAATATATCTGTGTACCCAAAGCTCCACCAAGAATTGTGAGTAAAATAAATATCCATGTTGGTTTTATAGTTTTCCCTGTTTTTGTATGATAAAACAAATCTGCCGAAAACAGCAAAAATGAAAATACATTGATACTGTTAAAGCCCGGTTTAAATAACCATTCAGGGCCCAGTTAAATTAACCAATTCGAGTTCAAATAAAAAAGCCATTACCAATCAT
>JBGUIF010000157.1:0-2798 GCA_045112755.1 Anaerobutyricum sp. | reverse complement strand
TTCCGGATCGCATTTAAAGAGGATCAAACCATTAACCAATAAGATAATATCAAGCACGGTCATAGCCATTTCCCAAAACAAGGGGAGTGGCTTTTATTATGCTCTGATGGAGGTGAGGCAAAGATTGAACACAAAGAAAAAGACCCCCTGGGCCGCCCTGTATATGGCTCTGGTGATTATGCTGGTCGGCGCATATTTCGTGTCCGGCCTTTTTACGTTACCGGATGTAACTTTATTAAATTATGGAGAGAAACTGATTTATATCTTTCTTCATCCTTTTCATAACTGGTGGAATGACAAGACCCCCATGGTCATGGGTACCGGGCTGATCCTGTGGCTGATGGGGGTCTCCTATTTCCTGACATATTACCGGGATTACCATTTCGGGCAAGAGCATGGTACTGCAGACTGGGGAGAAGTAAGTGCAATGCAAAAGAAACTGGCAGATCCGGATCCAATGAGGAATACAGTGATCAGCAAAAACATATCGATAGGATTCGATGCTATGTCCAACATGAATCTTCTGATCATAGGAGGTTCAGGATCCGGTAAGACAAGCGGCATTGTGATCCCCAATATCCTGCTCGCAAACTGCACCAATGTGATCCTGGATATCAAGGGAGATCTCATTAAAAAATACGGCTATTACCTGAAGCAGCAAGGGGTCGTTGTGAAGTCACTGAATCTCAAAAATCCTCTGGAATCGGACAGGTTCAACCCTTTTCTTTACATTAAGAATTATTCGGATCTGATCGGATTGATCACTAATATCCAGAATTCTGTCACCCCGCCCGATGCCCAGAAAGGGGACCCTTTCTGGAATGACGGTGTCGGCCTTTATATGCAGTCCATGTTTGAATATGAATGGCTGGAAGCAAAGAGGGAAGGCAGGGCGCCGACCATGAACAACATTTTGAAGCTTGTGAACATGGAAGCCAGGAAAGTGAAGGTAAGGAATGAGGAAACGGAAGAGATTGAGGAGATCACGGAGCTGCATTATATGATGAGCGTCCTGGAACGGGAAAAAGGTCCGGATTATCCTCCGGTGCGGGATTACAGGAAGCTGAAGGAAGGGGCCGCAGAGACTGTCCGCTCGATCATCATCATGGTCAACGCCCAGTTAAGGCTCTGTGAACTTCCTGAGATCCGGCGGATTTTTGAAGATGATGACCTGGACCTTCCCTCGCTGGGGCTCGGAGTTGGGAAAACCAAAAAGAAGACTGCCCTTTTTCTGGTCATGCGGTCAGGGGACACGTCTTATAACCTTTTCATCAACATGCTCTACACATTGATGTTCAGGATCCTTCGTGACCTGGCAGATAACGAATGCCCCGGAGGGAAGCTGCCGATCCATGTCCGGCTCTGGGCCGATGAGTATTATGCCGGTCCAAAGCCTGCTGATTCCGAGATGCTGCTTGGTGAGATCCGATCCAGGAATATATCCATGGTGCCGATCCTCCAGGACATTTCCCAGCTAAAGACACTGTTCCCTCAGGATAAATGGGAGATCTTCTCTTCCAACTGTTCTGCCGTCGCTTATCTGGGATCCGGCCCGACAGCCTATTCTACCCATAAATGGATGTCCGACATGTTGGGGGAAACGACCATCGATACCAGATCAGAGACGATCTCTTCCGGAAGGAACGGATCCGGCAGTCTTCAGAATTCCAAAGCAGGCATGAAACTCATGACACCGGAACAGGTAAGGGAGATGCCGAACCGGGACTGCATCCTTCTGATCGAAGGGATGAAACCGGTATATGACCATAAGAACCGGCCCTTTAACACACGATTGTGGAAAGAGGCTGAGGCAGCGGCCGGAAAGAATGGCTATACCCATCCGGTCCGGGTCATCCATGATAAGGAAAAGGATGTTTACAAGACCGTGGACTGCGAAGAAAAGATTCTGATGATCGACAAGGAGGAGGAAGAGTTTTACCGGAATGCGGCAAAGACCGATAAGACGATCCACATCTTTGACCTTGATGAGGAGGAGTTCCTCTATCTGAACTGGGATGAGCGCAAACCTCTCACAGCAGAGGAATTGCAGGCGATAGTCAGGGATTCCAAAAAGAAGGATATTTCGGGGATGGAACCGCCTGAGGATGTTGCAGGGAAAACAGAGAAAGAAGTTGGCAGCAAAGACCCGGAACCGGAAGAGGAAAAGAGATGGGATCTGTCCGGTTCCATCTCTGACTGTATAAAGCGATATGCCGGCAGGCTCACCGGAGAGGAGATCGATGTGATCCTAAAGGGCCTTGATAGCGGCTTATCTGATATGCAGATCCGGCACCTGTTCACGCTGGCTGATGCAGAACAGATGGAGAAGTACCGGAAGAGATATGAGATGCAAAAAAGGAAGCAGCAGTAACTGAAACTGACAATCATTAATAAGAAAATAGTAGCCAACTTGGCTACGAGGAGGTAAAACGTGGCCGAAAAACCAGAAAAGAGAACATATACAGTAAAAGAAGTCGGGGAGATCCTGGGAGTCAGCAGGTATGCCGTCTACCATCTCCTGGAGAAAGAGGAATTCCGCTCTATCAAGGTAAATGGCGGAAAATACAGGATTTCCAAGAAGAGTTTTGATGACTGGCTGGACAAGGGGCCTTCAAAAGGACCCTCATTATAGTGGATGAACGCAGCCTCCCTTCTGCCCTCTTACCGGGGCGTCGGGAGGCTAAAAATGTTTTTTGTTTTGTTGTATTCTTTTAGGGGGAGGGCTCAATGAAAAAATATATGTCTGTAAAAGAAATGGGAGACCTGCTCGGAATAAAGAAGACAGACCGTTACTGGCT
>JBGUIF010000156.1:0-2207 GCA_045112755.1 Anaerobutyricum sp. | reverse complement strand
AAAACTGGCGGAAGCCTATGAAATGGGAAAAGGGATTGTGTGAGTATAATTGATGGCCTGTAAACACAAGGAACCCGAGTTTTATTTAACGCAACGGATGAGAGATTAGGAGGACAGATGAACAGGGCAGAAAGCAATGAAACAATCATGAAACAGTTTGAGATTATGATTAACACAGCGGATGAAGCGTTATCCCAGAAACTGATATCCGAAAAGGCTTCGTTTTTTACACCGGCAAGTCCGGTCCCGCTATATGGAGGCAAAGGCTATTTATCTGTTGTGCATTGGATGCGCCAGGGGTTTTCTGATGTGCAGTGGAAATTAGAGGAAATGGTCGCCGTCGAGGATAAAGTTGCGGTTCGTTGGACTTTGACGGGAACACATGACGGTGACTTTTTAGGCATAAAAGCTACCGGAAAGAAGATTTCTGTCTGTGTCATGAACTTTTATTATTTTGACGAAGACGGGAAAATTATAAACGACGTTGCGGCGGAAGGTATGATTGGAATCCTGCGCGGCATAGGGGCTTTAACACTATGAAAGCAAAAGCAAAAGTTAAATCCTTGACTTAGGGTATCACAGGAATCCGGATTTTGAAGTACAGGAACTGTTATCGTTAGCCGAGGATATGAACAAAAGGATTGATTTGTTTTAAATACTGAAAATCAATACAACAGATTATTCTGTAACTCCAGATTAACTTTCGCAGCCGTGGATTTTTCCACGGCTGTTTTGATAAAAACAACTATAAACGTTTTGCGATTTTTATCTCGAAACGCAGGCAGTGTTGTCGAAATTTCCATCCGATAAAAGCAGGGATACTAACGTTATTCGGTCGAATTTTGCAAAATAATCTTGTTTATTCGGTTGAAAAATGTTATTATATCTGCGGAGGGAGCTGCAAATGGAAAGAACAGCATCTGAGCAGTTTAAGGCATGGAAAAACAAAAAAATCAGGAAACCCCTGCTGGTTACCGGTGTACGCCAATGCGGAAAAACCTATCTGATAAAGAAATTCGGGCAGAGCGAATTTGAAGATATGGCTTACTTCAACTTTGAAGGGAACACAGGGCTTCAGTCAGTTTTTGCCTATGATTTTGATACAGACAGGATTCTGGACGAGCTTGGCAGCATTATCTTGGGGAAAAAGATAATACCGGGTTCGACACTTGTGGTTTTTGATGAAATACAGGATTGCCCGAGAGCCATACAGGCGCTTAAGTATTTCTGTGAGAATTTGCCGGAACTTCATATCATAGCGGCCGGATCTCTTTTGGGCGTGGCGTTGCGGGAAGAAGGAATTTCTTTTCCCGTTGGAAAAGTTGAGCGGATCCATATGTATCCCATGAGTTTTGAGGAGTTTGTCCGGGCCGACGGCGGCGGGAAATATATTGACGGAGTCAGGAAAGTTGCTTTTGAACGGGAATTGACAGAGCTCTACACGGTTCCTCTTGAAAAATATCTGAAGAATTATTATATTGTCGGCGGAATGCCGGAAGCGGTGCGAACGTGGATCGATACGCATGACTACAAAGCCGTGGAAGAGGTACAGGACCGGATCTTAAAAGATTATGCGGATGACTTTGGCAAACATACCATGCCCGATACGGCGATAAAGATTAAAATGATATGGGATGCCATCCCTTCGCAGATAGCAAGGGATAATAATAAATTTATCTTTTCCCATGTAAAGCAGGGAGCAAGGGCAAAAGATCTGGAAGACGCGCTGGCGTGGCTGGTGAATGCCGGTATCGCACGCAAGCTCGATCTGGTGAAAACGCCGGAGATTCCGTTATCCGGGATGGCGGATCATACATATTTTAAAGTTTATATGTCTGATGTGGGGCTTCTGAGAAAAAAATCCAATATAAACTACAGAACCATTTTGGAAGGCGATGCTGCATATATCCACTATAAAGGAGCGCTGACGGAAAACTATGTTTATACGCAACTGGAATGTATGGGCATAGACTGTTATTTCTGGAGAACGAAAGCCGATGCAGAGCTGGATTTTATCACCGATTATGAAGGTGTGCTTTTGCCGGTTGAGGTAAAGTCGGCAGATAATACAAAAGCCAAGAGCCTGCATTTATTTTGCAGCAGATATAAACCAAAGATGGCGATCAAGACCTCCCTGAAAAACGTAGGGGACAATATGGACGGAGATACACATGTATGGTCTGTCCCGTTATATGTTTTGTTCCGGT
>JBGUIF010000155.1:0-16552 GCA_045112755.1 Anaerobutyricum sp. | reverse complement strand
GAGATTGTCACCGCCCTCACTTTTATCCAGATTCTCAATGTCCTCCACAATCGGAGTGTAGATTCTCTGGAAACCACTGTCTTCATAAACCTCACAGATTTTTCTCTGAAGATAGTCCCGAAGTTCTGCCTGGCCAGGCAGATAATCATTCATCCCTTTAAGTGGTTTAATCTTCATGGTAAATAATCCTTTCTATAAAAAATACAGAAAATATACAGGAAAATATTTCGTCGAAAGTTCCGTCTCAGCTGATCAGGCCTTCCCCGTGGTAGTCCCCATGATAATCAGCCACACGACCAACGGCTTCATGCTCATGTATATACTCAAGTTCATTGATCGACACCTCGAAGGTCATCCTCTCAATCACCTTATCCTCAGCAATCTTTTTCCGGTAAGTCCTGCTCTGGATCCTTCCGGCAATCTGCAGCCGGCTTCCCAGGGGCAGACGGGCAACATACCTGGCTGTGCGTCCCCAGCAGATACAGGGAATATAGTCTGATTTACAGTAGGCCCGGTTTACCGCCAGCATGAGATCTGTGATCTCTCTTCCTTTGGGAGTCTTTCTGAACACCGGCAGCTGACAGATGTAGCCGTCAAGTTCAACCCGGTTGGCAATTACCTCCGGATATTCATCAAAGGGGGTAAACTCCAGGGCAAATACTACCAGTTTCAGATGGCTGGTATTCCCCTCATGTCGATTATAGGACCGGTATTGACCTTCAATCTCCACCAGTCTGCCTTCCCAGGGCACCGTCACATCAAAGAGTCTCCCGGAAACGAGAATCGGAACGATATCATAACATTCACTGAGTCTTCTCACCCGCAGATAACTCTGATAAAATGGCTCGCCAAACTTCTCGTGACTGTACTCGAACTCTTCTTCAATCTCGCCAAAAACTATTGCTGAATTATTATTTGTCTGCAGTTTTTTCATTTTTTTATCTCCCTCAAACAGCAGACAGAAGGAGAATCAGGACAAACTGTCCCATTCAACAAACAGAATTAGTATAAAATCTATACCAGAAAATGTCAACCAAAAGCAGGCTTCTCCTCCCGTCAGCCCTTTTATTTTTATTGTTTATTTTATTTCTTTATGTTATTATGTTGTAGTTTCATTCAAAAAGTACGGATCTGCCGGTTTCTTTTTACTCCGGCCTGTCCCGTCTGACTTATAGAATTTTTAGAAAGAAGGCTCTATATGAAAATCTCAAGAGAAGACGTCCGAAATGTCGCCATCATTGCCCATGTAGACCATGGCAAAACCACTCTGGTGGACGAACTGCTCAAACAGAGCGGCACTTTCCGCGAACACCAGGAAGTGGGCGAGCGCATCATGGATTCCAACGATCTGGAAAGGGAGCGCGGCATCACTATTCTGTCCAAGAATACTGCAGTCACCTATGAAGGGGTGAAGATCAACATCGTTGACACCCCCGGCCACGCTGACTTCGGCGGAGAGGTTGAGCGGGTTCTGAAGATGGTCGACGGCGTTATCCTGGTGGTCGATGCCTTTGAGGGTCCCATGCCCCAGACTAAATTTGTCACGAAAAAAGCTCTTGAACTCAACTTGCCTTTTATCGTCTGTCTCAATAAAATCGACCGGCCGGAAGCCAGACCGGAAGAAGTCATGGATGAAGTCCTGGAACTGTTTCTGGAACTGGATGCGGGAGATGAGCAGCTCGACAGTCCCTTTGTATACGCTTCCGCCAAAACCGGCATTGCCATGCTTGAGCTCAGCGAACACGGATCAGATATGAAGCCTCTCTTTGAGACCATCATTAAACACATCCCCGCTCCCACCGGAGATCCCGATGCGGATACCCAGGTGCTGATCAGCACCATCGACTACAATGAATATGTAGGGCGGATTGGAATCGGCAAAGTGGAGAACGGCTCCATCCGTGTAAACCAGGAAGTACTTCTTGTCAACCATCATGATCCTGACTACAATAAGAAAGTGAAGATCAGTAAGTTATATGAATTTTCCGGTCTCGATAAAGTGGACGTTCAGAGTGCTGCCGTCGGATCCATTGTTGCGATTTCAGGCATCAGTGATATTCATATCGGGGATACCTTATGCTCCCCTGACAACCCGCAGCCCCTTCCTTTCCAGAAAATCTCTGAGCCGACCATCGCCATGCATTTTCTGGTTAACGATAGTCCTCTGGCAGGCCAGGAAGGCAAATATGTTACTTCCAGGCATATCCGCGACCGCCTGTTCCGGGAACTGAACACTGATGTCAGTCTTCGGGTTGAGGAACTGGAAAGCACAGACTCCTTCAAGGTATCCGGAAGAGGTGAACTTCATCTTTCTGTCCTGATTGAAAATATGCGCCGGGAAGGCTACGAATTTGCAGTCAGCAAGGCAGAAGTACTTTACAGGACAGATGAGAACGGCAAAAAGACAGAACCGATGGAAACGGCTGTCATTGACGTACCTGAAGAGTACTCCGGCATCGTCATCGAAAAGCTCAGTCAGCGCAAAGGGGAACTCACCAATATGACCATGTCAGGAACAGGATCTACCAGATTGGAATTCTCCATTCCTTCCAGAGGCCTGATCGGCTATCGGGGTGATTTCCTCACAGACACCAAAGGCACCGGCATCATGAATACCTTATTTGAAGGATATGGACCCTATAAAGGGGACATTCAGTACAGAAAGCAGGGTTCTCTCATCGCCTTCGAGTCAGGAGAAACCATCACTTATGGTCTCTTTAACGCACAGGACAGAGGCACCCTCTTTATCGGTCCCGGAGAAAAAGTTTATTCAGGAATGATCGTGGGCCAGAACAGCCGCACAGATGACATCGAGGTCAATGTCTGCAAGACAAAAAGACTGACAAACACCAGAGCTTCCGGCTCCGACGAGGCTCTGAAGCTCAGCCCGCCCCGCATTCTGAGTCTGGAGCAGGCCCTCGAATTCATAGACACGGATGAACTCCTGGAAATTACACCCAAGAATATCCGTCTGAGAAAAAAGATACTGGATCCGACAGCACGGTACCGCGCAAAAAGGAACAGCAGCAATTAACATTCGCTGAAAAGCACATCATTCAAAGACTCTTCAGGACAGGTCAGAACACGATGGCCTGTCCTTTATTATCGGCAAAATATACAGCCTCACCCGTCTCAATCCGGATCCTCCCGCTGGTGGCCTCCACCAGCTTCTTTCTCATCATCTCCATATGATCTTCCGAAATCAAGCTGTGGATTACCACTTTGTCAGTAAAATCTGTACTCTCTGTGATAATATCACTCTGAGCCAGCAAATACTGGACCTTGCCTACGTCTCCATAATCCATGTGAAGGTCCACTCTGTAACCGGGAATCTTCTCTATAATCTCCGATCCTTCTATTCCAGCCCTTGCCGCATCTGTATAGGCTCTGACCAACCCTCCTGTCCCCAGCAGTGTCCCGCCAAAATACCTTGTCACCACAATGACAATATTCTGGATTCCACTTCCCTGAATCACCTCAAGGATTGGCTTCCCACCGGTACCACTTGGCTCCCCGTCGTCGCTGCAGCGGGTGACAGGCTGGTCCGTTCCCACAGAAAATGCATAGCAGTTATGCCTGGCATCCCAGTATTCTTTTTTCATCAATTCAATAAATTCCTGTGCTTCCCCCACCGACTCCACATTTTCAACGTGGGCGATAAACCGGGACTTTTTCTCGATAATCTCTCCGCTTCCACCTTTATATACTGCCAGGTATTTCTTCATGATGAACCTCCATCTTTCTCCTTTGTATCAGACATCACATGGATACTGCGAACCAAAGCACATTTCAATCTTATAATTAATATAACATGCAGAACCCGAACTGTGAACCACGCTGCTATCATGAAGTTTCGCAGCAAACTCATAGAAGTCATCTCTTCCTGAAACCCTTTTCAGTTTTAAAACCCTTAGAAAATCTCAGAATAATCTTCGCATAAATCTGCCAGTGAACAGGGATATACTCTGCCCTCCACCAGTTGTTGAAAAAAATGCAGGCTTGTTTCCAGATTTTCAGAAATCCCCTCCAGTCGTTCAAAATCCTTCATCAGGCAGAATCCCCCCTGTTTCATTCGAAAATGGCAGATCTCAATTCCATATCCGCTCCCTATCTTCTCTTTCAGGCCGAAATCATCCGGCATTCCTCTGCACCGAACCAGTCTGCCGCTGTCCTCTGCAACGATTAACCCGGTCGTTTCTATACCAGAGTCGGAGGCTGCAGACAGATAAAACAAACGATAACAGAGCAAATCACGCCCATAATCTGAAATAACGGAAACTTCCCTGCTGAGCACCGTTGCCTCTCTCCCACAATGTGAAGTGTCCGCAAAAGACAACCATGCAGGATTCGGCTGCCCACTCTCTTTCCATAAGTCCCTTTTTAAAATGGATTCCTTGATCGTACATTTATCTTTCAGCTCCTCTTTTGTATCGATCTGATCTCTGTCCGCTTTATCCCACAGACCAGGGCAGACAGACAATCCATACAAAGGCACAACCATCCCTCCTTAATCAATGATAAGCGCAGCCACCTGTCTTCCATTGAATCATGCATGATAAATTTATTAATCCAGATTGAAATTGCAAAATCATTTTATCACCTTTTCGTATTTATTGTAGTGTATTTTATTGTTGTTTTTAAGATTAATATTGGTTTTATTGCATAATCAAAGTAATTTATTGCACTTTTCGTCCTCCTGTCCAGAGATAATATGACATTTTTTGCTGTTTCATATAAAAAAGGTATCCCTCACATCCCTCAGAAGATTCTGGTCTATTGGGAAATCACAATAAAAAAAACAGCCAGGTGACAGCAGAACCATCTATTGATTCTTCCTGTCACCTGACCGGAAATATATATTTTCAAATCATTTATTAGAAATTATTATTTTCTGTATTATCCACGTGATCTACGGGCTTCCTGCTCACCTCGTCATAGAAAGCCGCTGAAGCAGCATTTTTATAAGGACCAAGCCACAGGCCTCCAATTCCCAATGTAAACATATTCAGAATATCCCAGCCGATAAAGGACAACTGAAGACAGAACAGTCTCCATTTGTTTCCCTTCATCATTTTCTGGGAAATCTCCATAGCTTCCTTAGGGCTGATTTCCGGATTCTCAGAGAGAATAAAGACAGACATGGCGTAAGCATAACTTTTGATAATTCCCGGAATTACCAGCAGCAAGGACCAAAGGAAAATAAACAGACCCTTTCGAATCATCAGCCAGACCGCCTTGCTCCAGTTACCGAAATTACTGAACAGGATGCCTATGTCCGCCAGCTCTCCATCAATCAGCTTTAAATTATACTGACAAAGGCCCAGGGAAACTACGGAACCAATCAAAATCGATATCAATAAAATAATCAGTCCAACTGTGACCATTACAGCAAAAACTCCTGCAAAAATCGAAATCATCTGATTATTGTAAGGATCTAAATATCCGTTGTCAATCTGAAAGGTCTCACTGCTTTCCTGGTTAGTATGCCGACCGATATTTGAAACCAGCTGTATCGAAGACAGCCCCTTGTTCCCCACACCAACTG
Source organism: Anaerobutyricum sp. (assembly GCA_045112755.1). Classification (GTDB taxonomy): domain Bacteria; phylum Bacillota; class Clostridia; order Lachnospirales; family Lachnospiraceae; genus Anaerobutyricum. Next base: position 11,007 of record JBGUIF010000155.1, on the reverse strand, counting down.
AAGCACCAAAAATAGATGCCACTAACGTTGTGAGCACAACCATCAGCCAGTTCCCTTTCAGTGCCTCCCTGGCTCTCCACCGGAAATCCTTCGCACTACTGTTATTGTTCATAATTATCCCTCCTGGCATAATATTTTTAAATCAGAACACAATATTCCTGTCTGAATTCACGCTAACAATTATATCATGTCCTATCAGATAATCATAGAAAGAAATCTTACATACTTAAAGCACAAGTAGTTTCTCTGATTTTTATCTTTATTTTTTCAGGAAATGTATCTTTATTCTTGACATCAGAATTCAAATTTGATAGTATATCTTTTGTGACATCGAGGTGTGGCTCAGTTTGGTAGAGCGCTGCGTTCGGGACGCAGAGGCCGTGGGTTCAAGTCCCGTCACCTCGATTTTCGGATATCCCTGAGAGCCTTTATTTATGCGGTTCTTGGGGATTTTGTTTTTCTCAAAATCTCAAAAGGTACTCAATTTGGTACTCAAAAGTACTCAACCCACCCGAAAAGCAACGATGTTATTCATGATTTTTTGCTTTTCCTTATCTAGCGATCGGTCATAATCGTAATGCTCATATGTCGTTGTCTGGTTGCGGTGTCCCTCCATTGAAGCAACAACTTTAGCATTTACACCTTCAGCAAGAAGTATAGAGGCATGAGTCTTCCTGCACTTATGAGGTGACTTCCTATCGATTCCCAAGCAATCACAAATCCTGTACAATCTCTTCCTAATAGCATTCGCTGTCAATCTCTCGCCTTCATCATTGGTAGCCAGGTACTCTGCAAAGGGTCTCAACTTCCGTAATTCCGTCACGATCCAATCAAAAGCCTCATCAATGAATACAGTGCGATTACCTGCAGAGGTTTTGGGGTTATCCTGAACCTCACAAACATATCCATCATCCGTCTTATAACGTGTCTGACATCTCCGAATATTAAAGGATGTGGCAGTAATAAAATCACTGTATTTAAGGGTTGTCAGTTCGCCGACCCTGACACCGGAGACTACCATTAAAAGGATACATAGATTATGAACATCGGGATTATCAATAAGATACTGGATTAACCTTGGTAATTCTGACTTGGTGAACACCTGTTTATCATCCTCTATATGCTTCTGGACAGGTCTCAGGTCTAAATCATCCATAACTTCAGAAGGACCATAAGATATGAGATGCCTCCTCTTGGCTCGTTTTAATATTGACTTGGTAACACCTTTGAGGTTCGCAGCTCCCTTTGCCGTCAACTTACATCTTCCAACCTCAGTTTCCAAGAAGTCACAAAACCATTCCGGGGATAGTTTCTTGATATCTTTTTTCTGATGCCCCATAGCAACATAATGCCTTTTGAAGCAGGCTCTATACCTGTCTATTGTCGATTGCTTCAGACCACATTCTTTTTTATAATGAAGATATTCCTCAAACACATCTTGAATAGTTAATGCCTCGCCATCTTTAAGATTCTTAATCACGATGTCTTCAACTTCTTTTTTTGTATTTCTTTTTATCTTTTTCCGCTTATCTCCATTTTTGATATAGCTATACCATTTATTGTCTCGACCTCGATATATGCTATATTCATGTTTTTTCAGTAATTCCTCTCTTTCTTTCTCCATAAAATAGGTTCGTATCTGCTGTGCTTCCTCTAAGGATATTATACCACATTTTAGGAGTGTATCGCACGATGAGTCAAGATTATCGGGGGTGATGCCCTCAGCTATTTTCATTAATTTTTCATTTAACAACAAGGACATTCACCCCTTTTCCATACCAGAGATTTTTCTATAAATCTATCCTAAGATTGCTTTCTTCTGCCTCTCTTTTTTGGCTTCTCAGACTCAGGCTCAGGCTCATGCTCCTCGCTCCATCGTGACATATAGTTGTCATAACTAATAGGATTGACATTCTTTAACCTCATCAGGGTTCTCCTCTTCCTAATACCCTCAGGCATACCCATCACATATCTGAATGACTCATAATCTCTAATAGGCTTCCAGATCATTGTACTTCCTTCTCCATCCTTTCTTTGTAACTGTCATACACATCAGGGTGTTCGTTCCTTAGTCGGCTCAGGACTCTTACCGGGCTTTCTTCAGTGGTATGCATCAGCCTCGTATCATCGCACATCTTATTGAATGTCTTCTTAAACTTCTCATAACTCATTGTAGGCTTGCTAACAGACTTCTTGACCGTCTTAGCAGGACTTGTTACCATTGTAGGTTTAACGTCCTCTGTAGGCTCTTGTGCCGTCTGAACCGCCTTACTGGTCATTGGGTCTTTCCCCTGTTGTTCATCCTGTAACCATTTACTGTAATACCATGCTTGCCTTGGCTCTTCACTCTTGAACTTCTCCAGTTCGTTATTTGCCTTCACTCTTTCATCTAAAGAAAAAGATTCACTCTGTTTTACTAATTTTTTATATTCCGGGAAAATCATTTTAATGTCCTTTCTGCTCAAGTTTATATATCCAAGTCTGCATCATCCGGCATTGCCATCCAAGGATACTTTTCTATATCAGTTTCTAATAATTCGCCTGCAGGCTTTCCCTTGTCCGGAAGTGCCTGTAACTTATCGGATATTCCCAAACGATCCGCTAAAAAATCCATATCAAGAATATTACTTTCTGCCTGTTTGCTCATTACGGCATCATACCTTTCTTTTGTTGCGTTACGGTATGCAATCGTATTAACTCCAGTCTTTGAAACCATCAAATCATCCGCTGCCTGCATCGAACCATCCATAAGAAGCAGGTAAATCTGTTTCGCTTTCTTGTCTCCGGAACGTCTTAAATCATTCGCCCATAGGCTAATAGTGCTTTTGTGGATACCGGAAAGCATGGAAAAATGTTCAACGCAAACCCTTTGATTATGGTCATTACATAAGAAAATGTATTTGTTTACCAGTTCAAGAACCCTGTCCAAGTTGTAAGGGCAGTTATTCCATGTATTCGGTTCTCTTAACAGATCATCCCTGTTTTTGAAAACCTTATTGCCGATAAACTGCATACAGGCCGCCCACATACTGGATGTCATTCGTCTTTCGTCTTCAATTCCTCTTGACTCCACATAGTCAGCCAGTGCCAGGTCAATATCATCGGCATAAACTTCAATGTCATTACTCAAGTTAAAATCACCTGCCTTTTTTCCAAATGTTGACATCACAGTGAGTTACCATACAAGAAACGGAAGGTCTTCACTAGCCCTGATGAGTTCAGCCTTAATCACTTTCATCAAGGTATCGGCAAAATCTACTAAGCCATACCTATCCAAGCCCATGTCATAAAGGACTTTCTTACCTTCTTCCAAAATCTCCATTTTCTCTTCCCATGAATCACACTGCAGTGCCTTGTCCATTGTCTGCTGTGCTAACTTCCAAATTGATGCATATTCTTCTCTAAAAGTCATTTCCATCTTCTATTCCTTTCTACCATGCTTCTATTGTTATTCCGGTCATATCCGAGTGATATACATTAAATACAGATAGCTTGCTCATAGGTGAGCCATCAGATACCCAGTCGGCAAAAGTACCTGTCCACTGTTCACCGTCTTCTTCAATCTGTGTTATAGACAGTTTTTCTTCTGCATCCATAACCTTCATTAGTTCATAGACAAACATTACGCAATCCACCTTTTCAAAATATGGCTTAAAATAGCCGTTTTTTCATGGACTGTGCAAAATGTGCATTTTCTATGGGTGCTATATATATATATATTGTTTTGAAAAAAACCCATAAGATTTACACAAAATGCACAGTCTCAAATTTTTATACATCAAAAGGCAACTCTGCCTGCTCTGCAACTGGTATGAATGGTTCTTCCACGGTGTAACCAATGATTACATTCCTCACTGTGACACCGCCTACTGTACCAGACTTGGAAAATAATCCCTTAGCCTTCATCTCATCAAAGAAGTTCCGTTTTGACTCAGTGCCATATCCGGCATCACTACACCATTCAGCATATTTCTTATAAACATCTCCAGCCTTGCTGTTTTTCCCTGATTTAGTCAAGCACTCAGTTATAAAATTTCCCACCTTATCACTATCACTCCTGTATGACTCTGTGGCTTCTTTTACCATATCCGGCTGTTGCAATCCTTCGGATCGATACAATCGGAGACCTTCCAGACACCAGTTCAAAATACCGCTCATTTCTTCCGGCTGTTGCAATCGACTCTTCAGCTTCTTGTCCTGCTCTTCCGGTTTGAAATGTCTGTCAAAAGTGATGACATTGATTCTTCCTGAAGAGAACACAGAATCGTCAGTGACCAATGGGAGGAAATTTGTATTTATTACCAATTTAAATTTTGGGACAAACTCAAATTCTCTTTCATGCAAATGGCGGGCAACTATGGAATCCCTGCCAAGTAATGTTTTCAGTAATGCCGTGTCAAATAACATCCGTTTAGGCGGTTCACTGGCATTTACAAACCTTGCACCTGCTAATCTGGCAATGTCACCCGATGGACTCCGGCTATCATTATTCTGCTTAGTGGCTAGTGTTTCTGGCTTCATGGTCAGGGCATAACCGCCCAACATATGAATAAGCGTTTCGCAAAATGTTGACTTCCCGTTTCTTGTTGTGCTTCCGTACAAGATAAAACAGCTTTCCTGCTCTGTATTCCCTGTTAATGATAGTCCAGCTATCTTCTGCAGATATTTGATTTTATCGGTATCACCTTGCATTATCTCCGACAGAAACCGTTCCCACTCTGGGCACTTAGCAGACGGATCATAACTTGCGTTGCATATCTTTGATAACAGGTCATCCGGCTTATGTTCTCGAAATACTGGCACATCCCCAGATACATCAAGTGTTCCGTTCTGCACATTTAGCAAGTAATCGTTTTGGTCTAATTCTTCTGTAGATATTGGATTGTTCACCCTTGCATCTAATATCATGGTTTCCCTTACTGACCTGTTGGACAGCTTAGAAACTGATTTTAGATAACTCCGGTTCTCATCATCTTCAACAACATTCACGGCATACCTGACTAACTCATCAGATAATCTTTGTGCTGCTTCCCTGGCTTTAATAGAACCAGTATCTTTTACCCACTTCTTACCGTCATACCACATATAATCACTCATCAGCGGATTAAAGCGAAATTCCCCACCAAAAACGGCACTGAACAGCCGTCCACGGCTTTTATCATTGGATTGAAACTGGTTTTTAGCATCTAGCCGAATCAGCTTATCAAGAATAGACTCTTCCTGTTTTCGTTGTTCTTCCAGTTGGAGAATCTCTTTCGCCGGAGTACCTTGCTGATATCTCATCACGCTGTTATAAATAACATCCAGTTCCTTATCATCGACAGGAGGAATACACTTCCTGTTATTGAAGTCCTGCATCAGCCTATATGCCTTGATTGCAGTTACGTTTCTGGCTCTCAGTGATGCACCATACTTAAATAACTGTTCGTTCCGTTGCCCTTCTGGCACTGTCTCAGGCTCTACATAGGCACTGTCTGGACTTTCTGTTGTATTTGCTCCTTGTATGGCTTTTAGCCATGCATCCGGCAGTGTAGCAAGTTCTGTTTCCCCCGGCTCTAACTCCCATTCATATGACCTGTGAGTCTTAGAATGTATACTGGGTGGAGCAACAATGTAACCACCTGCCCCTCTGATATCGATATAGTCAGCTAACTTGGATGCACTATTACGAATCTCAACACCGTCCGGACATTTGAAATAAACGTGCAGACCACCGCCACCCGTAAGGCATTGCCATGTGTCAGGCAACTGCCCTAACTGCCGTTCTAAATCATGGAGCGACTCCATACCATACTCGCCTTTATCAGGGTCTTGGTCTACGTCAATCACAATCACTTCACCTGTAGCTATTCCAATATTAGCGTTGGGAAACCTTTCCCACCATGCTTTTATTTGCTTTTGGTCTATAGTGGCATCCTTGCACCCATGTTCTGTTAGTGGCTTCTTGCCATTCAGCGGAAACACTGGCAGATGATACTGAACCGCATATTCTAAGGCTTCTTGTATCAAATCACCTTCACCGCCTTTCTTCTTGCCGCTGCCTGTACCGCCTCAAATAATAGCTGTCTCTTGTAATTAGGCAAATCAGGGTTGTTTATCCACTTACTGAAAGTAAACTCGGATATCCCTGCTTCTTTGGAAGCTTCCTTCCCTGTCACTTTACATCGCAACATTTGAAGCCTGATAGTTTCTAAACTGATATCTGCCAATGTCTGGTTCACCTCCTTGCTAGTTGTTGGCTGACATTGTTGACTTTTGCTCTTAATTGCATTATATTATAAGAAATAGATTTCCTAAATATTTCTTTTTTTGAGGTTTTATAATGTTAAATGGAAATGAAATTCCTGATTTTGGTAAAAGATTAAAATATCTAATCGGTAAAGATAACTGTTATAAACGTGGAATATCTCAGATAATAGCTGAAGATATGATAAAAAAGGGGCTTATCGAGCCAGATGAAGGGCAAACAGAAGAGAGTTGTATCTCCAGTAGTGCTAAATCAATAAGGAATCACTTAAAGTGCCAAAGTTTTGACTCTGTAGGACCTAAATGGATATCGGTTTACGCTCATTACTTCAACTGTTCTGCGGATTTTCTTCTTGGATTCATCAATGCACCCACGCACAGGACAAATAGTATTTGCGATACAACTGGATTATCGATCTCGGCAGCTGAATTGCTTCAGAAGTGGACAAACGAAGGGTATAACGAGATAACTGAGTTGCCAAAAGTGTTATCTGACCTCATTACTCATGACGACTTTCCTAAAATGCTAAATTATATTATGAAGTTAGCCAATGCGAGAAATCCAGAAACAGAACAAATAGAAAAACAAAAAACATATGCTAATTTAAGCGGAATAGAAGAAACGGAATCTGCCGTCAGCCAGTCATTCAAAGACAGGGCAGATGTTGCATGGATGCGAGCAACAAATATTTTTCAAAATATTATCAATGATATATCGGACTAATAATAAACACAAAAAGAGCCAGGTCTCAATAACCTGACTCGGAGCGTGGAGAATGATGGGCAAAGTCTGTCGATGTCTAGTGGACTAAATGTCCTTTCTATTTTATTATACATCTATAGTATCACATATATAGATTGATTGTAAAGGGCTTTCTGTTTTTTCATCCTCCATTTTCTTACCTATATAAAACCCCAATTAGCAGAGCAATATGCATACACTCTGGTAACTAGTTGGTCCTATACTTCATAGTCTCTGTTCCGCCACGTTTCAGGAGAAACTTTTTGTAGGAAGCTATCTTATTTTTTGGAAGATAGAATATAGCCTTTTTAGCAATACCCTTGAAGGCTTCAGTAAGAACATTATTCTTGGTCAGTTTCTTACTGTAGATTTTGATGGTCTTCAGTTTCGAACAGTTGTAGAATGCATACTTCCCAATTTTTTTGATTGGGCTATTAATGATTACCTTCTTCAGTTTCTTACATCCGGAAAAAGCCTTATTTGCAATGGCTGTTACCTGATAGGTCTTGCCCTTAATCTTAACACTCTTCGGAATCTTGATACTTGTAATCTTCTTGGAAACTGGTGATTTGTAACGAACAGTTGATGCGGAAGTTACCACATATTTGTTTTTGCCTACTGTCTTAGTGGAACCAACTTTTACAGTATTAGTAACAGGTTTAGTTGTTGGTACATTAACAGGAGTCTCATCATTTGAGGAAGAGTCCCAGCAAATACTGCATTTTGTAAGACCTTCTGATTTTGCTTCAGATTCTGAACAACTGTAAATGTTCTTTGCACGATTTAACCCAGAGCATTCTTTTGTGCTGTGATATTTAGAGCCTGTCTTAGTAATGTAAACTGTTCTATCTGCGATGGAATTAATGGGAATCATGCCCAATATTAATACCAGGCTCAACATCAAGGTAACTATTCTTTTCTTCATACTTTTCTCCTTTCTTGCAAGGTTTATTCTAACAGTAACTATAAACATATTATAACATATATACTTCCAGTGAGAATGTTATTTCTTGACAGTTTATAACTATAGATTAATATTACAAGCCCCTGCAATCTTGCCCAGTTCTTCGCTTGTGTCGATGCGAGTTTTAGACTCAACTTTTGGATCATTTGATCCTAATGTTTTTTTTAAATCGTTTCTTTCCCCCTGATTCTCTCTAGCCTTTTTAGCTATCACATTCTCATATCGAAGTGCTATTTCGATTCTCTAGCTATAGCACTCACACCGTTTCCCTTGCCCCCCTTGTCCATTCTTTCAATCTGCTCTGGTGTACCATCATTCATTATGGTTCTCATGTTCCTGTAGGTTTTCTCAGACACACCGATTTTCTCTGCCATTTTCTCAGAAGTGCGACCTTTGTTTTGAACTTTGGGTAAATTTACCACAGGTCCACTTTCGTATTGATTGCCATGATATTCTTTCTGTCTTTCCTTCGCTTCTTTCTTATATTCCTGCTCCACCTTCAGAAGAGACTCCACAGTCTCAGACTTTGTCAGATTCCTTCTGCTGAAACTCCGGCAGTTGTTTGATGATTGCTCTAGCCGTTGTCGGAGTAACAATCCCTGTCTCTATAAGGTCCTGCATCTCTGGAATCATGTCTGCTAACTGTTTGTAGTTGTGGATTGTCTGGACAGTTAATCCGAATTCTTCCGCAATGTCTTCTTGAGATTTTTCTGAGGACTTAAAATTATTTGAAGTCCTATCATGCTGATTGTTTCCTTGCTTAATCCCATAGATCCGCTCCAGTTCCTTGAAGCACCTTCCTAGTTTTACAGGATTAGGATTGCCGATTCCTGTTCACACAATAAAAGAGCCACCTGTTACAGTGACTCCTCCATACCCCAAAAATAAATGAATGTATAAATTTTCATCAACAGTTTCTCGTCATGAATGTTCTCCACCATCTTATAAATCTCACTCTTATAATCCATAGCCATTCTCCCTTTCATGCATCCAGGTGTCGAGTACGATATCATACAACCTGTTTAAATTCTGTTCGTCCCTGATTCCCTTCAAAAGTCCTGTGATTGCTAAAAAATAGTATTCTGTCATGGTCATCTATCTTCACCTCCCAATTCATATCCTGCCTTTGCCCATCTCAGAAGCAGCTCCAGTATCTTTTCATCCTCTACCTGATTTATATAAAACATGATTTTATCTCTTAGATTGTTTTTGACTTCCATATACTCCCATCCTTTCCATAGTAGTAGATAACATCGGATTCTTTCATAAAATACACTGCATATAGAAAAGCAAAAATCCGTTTACAATCATCTTCTGGTAGGCAGTCTATCAGTTCCCGAAGATTTTTCTTGTACATTAGAACTCCCTTCTGCCCGTATAGCCAGTTAGCACAGCTTCTATCATTATGCTGTGGTAGGCATCGCTCCCAAGTCTCTATGAACCATCTTCTGAATATCGGCAAGCTGTTCCAGTATGGAGAATGTTTCGTCTGCCGTCATGTTGTGGTCGCTTGCGTACTGGTCGGTCATCGTTGCAAGTAATGCCAAAAATGATTGTTCGGACAATGTCTTTACTCTCGGATAAACCTCTGTCATGATTTCATCACAGATAATAAGTTCTAAAAATTCCATCATGGTATAGTTCCTTTCTCCCCGGTATGGTCTGATAGGTCAACCATGATTGAATTATGCTACTTCCTTCTTCGGTCTCATGTCCTCGCAGAAGCACCGACATTTCTTTGTGGTGTTCCTGATGGAGAGTGCTACAATCCTCTTGGAGTCATCATACAAAATCTGCTCAACTACGAACTTATCGCTACAGGTGACCGCCTGACCTCCGTTACGTTCCTTCAGATTGCATTTGTCTGCAGGAATCCAAATAAAAGGTGCTGAATAGAGTTCTCTACCGATTCCCCAATTAAAACAGGCTCTCTTGAATGAATCACTGGCAAGACCTTTTTCTGATTCGGTGTAGGACTCGGTCCCTGTATCCTCCTTGGATATCCACTGGGACTTATTGTCATCCCAAATAGATACAGTACAGTTGCGGTTATCCCTGCTGTGTGACCTTGTCCAGTTCAGACTACCTACTGTCTCATCAAGGATATTCATGTCACATCTAGCATCCTTATATAACAGTAACTGGATGCCATTCTTTCTAACCATGCTGATTCTCACATCGATCTCATCGGCTCTTAATGTTCTGAAGTTCATATTCATCCTCCCTTTTTTATTTTGGCGGTTATTTGCGGTACTTACTGGGTCGGGATAGGTGTACTAAAAACAGTGTGTACACCCATCCTTTTCTAGTGTTTAGATTCCGTAACAAAGTCTGTTATGTTTTCGTGTTTCCCACCAAAATCTTAATGATTGAACCATGCCTAACTCATATTGAATATCACTAATCATTTTGTAAAGTTCATCAACCTCATACTCTGTCAGGCTATATCCTAGCTGATTCAAATGATTCAGTGTTTTATAAAAATCTATCTCTGCATCACTGTTTAAAAGATAGTTCCTTGCGATATCTAAAACCATGTCATATCCTCCTCGGTGCTATCATTAAAAGGTATTTCTTCATCTTCATTGATAGTTGTGAATCCTTCTATCATATTGAAATATCTCTGTTCCATTACTTTCTCTTCAATCCATCTTTCATCCATGTTTAACTCCTTTCACGGTCTGACCACCTACCGCAAGGGATTGTTTTGTTATGCTGATTCTTTCATGAAAAATTTGAGTAAAGAAATCGGAATACTGTAGTCATATGCTACATCGTAGATATTGTAGTGAATTCCAATCTGTCTGATATCCTCCTTGAATCTGTCTATCATGTTGTGGTCCATAATCCACTGTCTGAACTCTTCAATAGAAGTTTTGTATTCCTTATCCTGTCTTGCTAAATCTTCAATATATCTTTCTCTGTTTGTCATGTCTTTGTCCTCCTATCTGTGTGGTGTGTAGGGTAGTGTTAGAGCCCGGTTTGATTAGCCGCCCAGAGACCAGTTAAAACAACCAATCTAAGGTCATTTAAATGAACCAATCACCCTTATACT
>JBGUIF010000154.1:0-5457 GCA_045112755.1 Anaerobutyricum sp. | reverse complement strand
CGCAGTCCTTTTCTTATCCTACATGAGGGATACAGTCAAGAACGAAAATGATTTCAGAAAGAAGATTGATGCGAAACTTCTGGGAAGTATCTTTCATGAGAAAAAAGGCACCAGCATCTTTGAAGTCTTTCGCAGCAGGCCGGAAACCCGGATTATTACCCCCAAAAGAAGTAAGAAAAAAAAGAACAGATCAGGCAGGCAGGAGTCTATGCTCATTGACAATCCCATGCGCAGCTTTGGCTTCGTGGAATCCAACAAGATGACGGATGCCAGGATTCTAAGCTTTCTGGAGAAAAGAAAAGCCAAAGTGGTCCTGGTTACCAGTGTCATGGAAAATGAAGGTAAGTCCACCGTGGCGTCCAACCTTGCCCTGGCTATGGCCATGGAGCATAAGAACGTTATGCTGATCGACTGTGACTTCCGCAAACCTTCTCTTTATAAGATCTTCCAGATTCCGGAGGAAGACCAGGTCCATCTGAAAAATATAATGGACGAAAATGCATCCATGACCAACCTGATCGGCCAGTGGAAGGATACCTCTTTGTATACTCTTTTCAATACAGATGCCATGGCACTGGAAAAACTACTGGAAAATGGCCTGATCAGGCAGATTCTGGATTTTGCCAGAGAAAAAATGGACTATGTGATCATAGACAGTGCCCCCATGGCCCTGATTTCCGATACGGAGGAACTGGCCCAGATGTCTGACGCTTCCATCCTTGTGCTGCGCCAGGACATGGTCCTGGCCAAGGACCTGAATGACGCCATTGACATCCTGAATAAAACCCATGGTCGTGTGGTGGGATGTGTTCTCAATGACGTGGAGGACGGCATCATCTCCGGCTATGCCTATGGCAAGTCCTTCTATTCCGGCTACGGCGGCAGTTACCACTACGGCCGCTATGGCAGGTACCAGGATGGAACCAGGGAAGGAGGTGGGGACTGATGGAACAAAACCTGCAAAATGACAATAATGTTCTGAACATGACCATCATCCTCGACGATATGTGGAGAGGCTTTAAAAAGTTTTTTCCACTGGTGATCCTTCTGGTGGCAGCCTGCTCGGCAGGAGCATACTACTTCTTTAAAATGAACTATCATCCCCAGTATGAGGCCTATAAATCCATGGTGGTCCAGGCAAAATTTGATTATGTTTATGAAGATAATCAATATAACAGCGCCATGGCCAGCCAGATGAATAAGACCTTTCCCTATATTATCACCAGCGGCGTCCTGAAGGATGTGGTGGCCGACCAGCTTCAGACAGACTCCATTCAATCGGAGATCACTGCGGAGGCTGTGGAGGATTCCTCTCTTTTTACCATCCGGGTAAAAGACAGCGATCCTGAGATGGCCTGGAAGGTCCTGGGTGCTGTCGTGGACAACTACCCTGTGGTGGCAGGATATATCCTGGGTGACACGACCCTCAAGGTCGTGGACCAGAGCGGCGTTCCCCAGAAACCGATCAACCCCAGGAGCTTTAAAAAAAGAGCGGTTCAGGGAGCCGGCATCGGTGTCGGACTCAGCCTGCTTTTACTGCTGCTCTACGCCATGACAAGAAACACTGTCCGAAGAGAAGACGATCTTGGCGAGTACACCAGTATCGAATCTCTGGGTACTATCCCCAAGATCCGTTTCAAAAAGAGAAGTGCCCAGACCAACCTGGTACTGATGGACCAGAGAGAGGCTTCCCCTATCCTGAAGGAAAGCTTCAGAACCATCCGGGCAAGGGTCAGCAAAAACTGTGAGGAAAACAATCTCAAAACCCTGCTGGTCAGCAGTGCCGCCGAGGGGGAAGGAAAGACCACCATCACCATCAATCTGGCCCTGTCACTGGCCAGAAAGGGAAGCAGCGTCATTCTGGTGGACGCCGACCTGAGAAATCCTTCCGTCATGAAGGCCATGGGTCTGGAGGACCAGAACAAAGGCTTCTATGATATTCTGGCCGGACGCTGCAGCATCAAAGAAACCATGGTACGCTATCGGAACACCCGGCTTAAGATCATACCGGGTTCAGATCCTTTCAAGGATCCCACCAGGTTCCTGGCGGGCTATCGCTTTGATGCCTTTCTGGAAGAAATCAGGGAGATGGCAGATTATATCATTTTTGATACCCCGCCGGCCAACATGCTGTCAGACGCTACCCTCATCGCCCGGAAAGTGGACGCGGCCATCGTCGTGGTCCGCCAGGACTACGCCCGGCTTAACCGTGTGCTGAACGGCATGAACCACCTGGCAGATACCGATGTAAGAATGCTTGGCTACGTTCTCAACCAGATTGAAATCGGCATCACAGGCTACGGCTATGGCTACGGTTACGGCTATGGTTATGGCTACGGCTACGGTTACGGCCGCTACGGCTACGGTGGCTACAGTGGCTATGGCTATGGGGAAGATGGCGAGGAAGAGGAATAGAGCATGGGTTACAGGTCATTTTACGCCCGACATGTGAAAGGCTTTATAGATATATTTCTGGCATTACTGGGAATAGGACTCTTTTGGTGGCTTTATATCATCATAGCCATTGCCATAAAAATAGACGATCCGGGGGGACCGGTTATTTTCAGGCAGGAGAGGCTTGGCAAACAGGGAAAAGTCTATCATATATATAAATTCCGCTCCATGAAGGTGGGCGCGGAGAAGGGCGGCGTTTATTCAGATGATCATGACCCGCGGATTACCAGAGTAGGTTTATTCCTGCGCAGGACCTCTTTGGACGAGATTCCTCAACTGGTAAATATCCTGAAAGGCGATATGTCATGGATTGGATTTCGCAGCCCATTGACCTATCATCCCTGGCCCTGGAGTCAATACAGCGACCAGCAAAAGCATATGTTCGTACTGAAACCGGGCATCACCGGCTGGGCACAGGTCCATGGAAGAAAGACTCTGGAATGGGATCAAAGAATTAAGTATAACTGCTGGTATGCGGATCATGTATCCTTTTTACTGGATCTTTGGATCGTCTTACTGACCATCGTTAAGATCCTCAGGAATGTAGATAATGAGAATCAGGGAGCAACTGTAAAGAAATAAAAACACACCATATTATGGATAGGAACACAATTATGTCTTTAAAGCTGATGTACATCACCAATAAACCAGAGGTTGCCAGAATTGCTGAGAATGCAGGGGTGGACCGTATTTTTGTCGATATGGAATATATCGGGAAATCTTCACGGCAAAGAGTCCGGGACTCTGTCTGTTCCCATCATACCATAGAAGATATATCTAACATACGGAAAGTGCTCACAAGTTCTGACCTCTTAGTGCGAATCAATCCTATCCATGAAGCTTCGACAGACTGTATTTCTTCTTCCGAAGAAATCGATGAAGCCATTAACCGTGGTGCCGACATTCTTATGCTCCCCTACTTCCACAGGCTGGAAGAAATCCATTATTTTATAGACAAGGTGGCAGGAAGGGCCAAAACCATCCTTTTGCTGGAGACAGCGGATGCCGTGGATCAGATGGATGACATTTTATCCCTGGACGGTATCGATGAGATTCACATTGGCCTGAACGATCTCTGTATTGATTACGGGAAAACATTTCTTTTTGAACTTCTGGCAGACGGTACTGTGGAGAGTATATGCTCCAGGATCAAAGAACATAATCGTTTAAAAAAGAATCCTCTGGCTTATGGAATCGGCGGTATTGCCGCGGTGGGAGAGGGCTTGCTTCCGGCAGAATATATTATAAAAGATCATTACAGGCTGGGCTCCTCCCTGGCGATTTTATCGAGAGCTTTCTGTGACAGTTCCAAGATAGAAGATATTAAGCAGATTAAAGAAATCTTTGATCATGGCGTGCCCGGGATACGACTTCTGGAAAAAGAGTGCATGCTCCATCATAATGATCCGGAATACTTTTTAGAGAACCACCGGAACTTGCAAAAAAAGGTGGAAAGGATCCTTCAGGAAATGTCATAAATCAGCAGGAAGAATGGTATTCTTATGAATCTTTTAATTACTGGAGCCTGGCAGGAAGCAAAAAAACATATCAAGACAATCGAAGATATGGGACATAAAGTCTTTTTCCTTCAATGGGAACAGGATCCCCTCCCCTGTAAAGCAGAGTTGATCGAAGGAATCATTGCCAGCAACATCTTTCAGCATCATCCCATAGAAGCATTTACCAATCTGCGTTACTTTCAGGCAACCAGTGCGGGCCTTGACAGGCAGCCGATGGATTATCTTGAGACTCATAATATCACGGTTCGTAATGCCAGAGGGGTTTCCAGCATACCTATGGCAGAGTATGCAGTGGGGGGAGTGCTGACATTTTATAAAAAACAACGCTGCTTTCTGAACAACCAGTCAAAGCATATCTGGGAAAAACAGAGAGATCTCTGTGAGCTTTATGGAAAAACAGTATGCATCGTGGGCTGCGGGAGTGTCGGGACTGAATGTGCCAAAAGATTTCAGGCTTTTGGCTGCCATGTGCTGGGCATCGATACACCAGCCTTTGCCAAGACAATCTCGATGGAAAAAAAACAATTGGCTTATTATGAGAATGTTCTGTCCATAGATATGTTGGGAGATATCATCCCGACAGTAGATATTTTGATTCTCAGCATCCCTCTCACCAACGAAACCAGACATTTATTGGATGCAGACATGATGAATCAGCTAAAACCGGGATGTATTCTGGTCAACATTTCCCGAGGAGCCGTGGTGGATCAGGAAGCGATGATTCATGTACTGAAGGACTCCAATAAATCTATCCAGGCAGTCCTTGATGTGTTTGAAGAAGAGCCCTTACCTCCGGACAATCCCCTGTGGGGTATGGAAAATGTGTTAATAACACCTCACAACAGCTTTGTGGGGGAAGGAAATCATGACAGGCTGAGCAGATTGATTTTACAAAATCTGATGCACTGTGATTGAAATGTATGAGAGGGAATGAGATGGAGCGTTCTGCGGAATTAATTCAAATGCTGGAAAGAAAACCGGAACTCAAGAAATATCTTTTCATCAGAGGTTTTCTTCTGACAAATCGATTGCTGGATACAGACCATTTCCCTTTCTTCAGTAATTGGAACATTGTTAAATTAGGCAATTTTTATGCTTATACCCACAACACATTAAAGCTGCATTATATAAAAAGAACATCGAAGCAGGGAGACTGCTTTTTTATTCTTTTTGGCCATGCCTATAACCCCTTTAGTATGGAGTGGCGAGAAGAAAAGATTCTGGAGAGAATAGCGGAAGCTTATGAGACTTCTTTATTTATGGACAGGGTTAATGAGCTTACCGGTGTTTTTCTTTGGTGTATTTTGAAGGCAGATCAGGTGGAGTTTCTAACTGATCCCTCCGGGTTACAATCTGCTTGCTGGGCATTTATTGATAATTGTTTCTATATTACTTCTCATCCTCAACTTGTTGGAGATATATGCGGTTTAACTTTGAGTGATATGACGAAAGAGTTGCTGGCATATAAATGGTATCAAAGAGT
>JBGUIF010000153.1:0-15584 GCA_045112755.1 Anaerobutyricum sp. | reverse complement strand
GAAGATTCATCGTTGTCTCGGCCCCTGGAAAACGTTTTCCAGAAGACCGGAAGGTGACGGACCTTCTCCTGGACTGCTATGAAAAGGCAGTGACCGGGGAGGTGTTTTCTCAGGAACTGGACCAGGTTAAAGGGCGGTTTCAGGATATCCTGACAGAACTGCAGATAGATTTTCCTCTGGAGAAGGAGATAGACAGTCTGAATGAATATCTTTGCAGGGAGCCATCGCGGGATTATACAGCCAGCAGAGGGGAGTACCTGACAGCCAGGATCCTGGCTGAATATCTGGGTTACACCTTTGTGGATCCGGCCTGGTGCATCTGCTTTGACGAGGATGGACAGCTGAATATGACCATGACCATCAGGACCATCCGGGCCTCCCTGCTCCCCCTGAAAAGAGCTGTCATCGCAGGCTTTTACGGGGCGGATATGTCCGGCAGGATTCACACCTTCGAGAGGGGCGGGTCAGACATTACAGGAAGCTTGGCAGCCTGCGCCACCAAAGCAGACCTCTATGAGAACTGGACGGATGTGTCCGGCCTTTACGCGGCAGACCCCAGAATTGTTGACAATCCTGAAACGGTTGCTTATATGAGCTACCGGGAGCTGCGGACCCTCTCCTACATGGGGGCCTCCGTCCTTCATTCTGATGCGGTGTTGTCAGCCTCCGAGATGGAGATTCCCATCAATATCCGAAATACCGACAGACCGGAGGATTCCGGTACGATTATCTTGCGCCACCTTCCCTCCGGTGTCACCAAGAATCCTGTGACAGGGGTATCGGGCAGAAAAGGGATGTCTGTGGTACAGATTGAAAAAGTGATGGTTTCTGACGGGTCAGGCTTCAGTGCTCTGATGCTGGATATCCTGAAAACCCGGGCACTGCCTTTTGAATACTGTCTGACAGGTATCGATTCCATCACTCTGGTAATCCGGAGCGACCTTTTAGAGAGCTGTAAAGAGGATCTGCTGGACGAGATCCGCAGCACCTTGAACCCTGACTTTATTGGCCTTCGTGACAATCTGTCCATAATTGCCGTGACAGGAGAGAAAGCCACGGAAGTCAGCGACGCCAACGTACGGGTCCTGGAGAAACTCACTGAGAAAGATATAGAGATCGTCACCATCAACCAGGGAGCCGGCAAGCTTAATCTTCTGATCGGCGTTCCGGATGACAAGTACGAGGACGCCATCCGGGTAATCTACGACTTCAGACAGAGCATGGCCCACAGATAATGTGTCACAGTGTGTCACGGGGACGGTTCTGGGTGTGTCACGGGGACGGTTCTGTTTGACACAGTTGGGGTGTCATGGGGACGGTTCTCTTTGACATATTTTGGTGTATGGTAATTCCTGCGCAATTCCCATTATTTGACGGGTTGGCACCTGAAGAGTATAATAGAACCAGAAAATATTGTTTGAAGCATTTTCAAACACTTCAATTGTAGGTTGATGAAGCAGGCAGATTGGGAGATGTCACAGGAGGTCGGAAAGTATGAAACAAAAGAAAATATGGTTTCTGGCAGTGATGATTCTTCTGGCCGGTTTGACCATATGTCCTGTCAGGGCAGCCAGCAATAATTCACAGATTGAGAATGTTATAAAAACTTATATGGCCGGTGCACGGAAAACGGATGGCAGAACAATGGGAAGTTGTTTTAAAAGTCCGACAGGGTACGCTCTTACCATTCAGCAGGCCAAAAAAAGGCTGTCATGCCTTGAAGAGGTATACCAGAAGAATAAAGAAATCAGCAATAAGTTAAAATGTATCAAGATTACCGGTAATACCGCCCTTGTGGAAGTCAGGGTAATATCGCCAGACATCAAAAAAGCGACAAATCAGGCGATTGGGGAATATGAGAGTTACACCATAAACCATCCTCATTTGTCTCAGAAGGAGCAGGACCGTCTTTTTGATGGATATATGAAGAAGGCGATCAAAGTAAACGGCGTTCAGATGTACAGTCATACCATGATCTTCAATATGGAAAAGACATCTAAGGGCTGGAAGATCCAAAACAGATCACAGGAAGATCTCACAGATTATAATCTGGTACTGGGAAGGTTCCTTGATGCTTTAGTGGAATATGATAATAACTCACGTAGGATAATGTGGGATGAATGAGAGTGTGTCAGGGGGACGGTTCTCCGTATGTCACCGAGAAACGTCCCCCTGACACTATTGCCCTTGTGACTGATAAACGAGCATAATGCAATGAAAACAGTGAAGGTTGTTGCTGCCGTCATTCGGGAAAAAGACAAAATATTTGCCACTGCCAGAGGCTATGGAGATTTAAAAGGCGGCTGGGAGTTTCCAGGAGGCAAGATAGAAGATGGAGAAACCCCACAGGAGGCTTTGAGGCGTGAGATTCTGGAGGAGCTTGATACAGAGATTTGTGTTTGTGAGCTGATTGATACCATCGAGTATGATTATCCAACATTTCACTTGTCCATGGACTGCTTCTGGTGCAGCATCCTGAAAGGCAGCCTGATCCTGAATGAGGCCGAGGCATCGAGATGGCTTTCTAAAGAGGAACTCGACAGTGTGCCATGGCTGCCAGCGGACATTCATTTGATCAGCAAAATTAAGGAATGTATGTAATGTATCACAGGGCCGGTTCTCTGTTAGAACCGTCCCCGTGACACAATTGCAGTTAGTTTGCTTTTCTGATATAATTAAACCAAATATATTTTATTATAAGAATATATTAGAGCAACTTGGTGTTAATTATAATTACCACGATGAGAGGGGAAGATGCTATGAAAAGAGTATCCTTGAAGAAAACATTGGCTGTATGTGCTTTGACAGCGACTTTGGTTTTAGGGCTGGCGGCCTGTGGAGAAGGAAGTTCTGGCTCTGCTGACAGCCAGAAGAAGGCTTCGACAGAAGCCCAGGCAAACTCTGAGACAGCCGTAACAGAGGCTTCAACAGAAAATGCAGCGGAAATCTCGGCGGAAGCATTAGCAGAAGCAGCGGCAGAGTCGTCGACAGAGGCTCTGGAAGAGGCTGCAATGGAAGAACTTGCACCTGCTGCAGGAGAGGAAGCTGACAGTGAAGCTTTGGAATCTGCATTTACAGATGCTCCAAAGACGGAAGATAAAGATATCACTCAGTCTGTTCTGGTAAGTACGGATAATGATCAGGTGACAGAGTACCAGGTGGTCTACTATGGGGCAAACAATGATATCCTGAAGGCAATTCACGTGGAGGATCACTTCTATAAATCTGCTGGTTACACGGAAGAGACTATCTCAAAGATTGATATAAACCAGCTGTATCCCGGCATCACTGAGCTTCCTTTTGTCAAAACGGTCTGCAAGGATGAGGGAGACTATATCTGCTTCATTATCGAATATAACGAGCTGGATAATGCAGAGCATCTGGACCAGCTTTATGACTGCAATTGTAAGCTGGAGGCTAAGAGAGGAACAGGTCAGCTTCTCAGCGGAGATTCTTATCTGAAACTTTTACGCAGCCAGGGAGCCAAGGATATCGACAACAGTCTGATTCATTCCACATTGAATGACTGATTCTGCTGCTATATGAGGCATCGTACGGCAGACGAACGCTCCTGCAGCAGCTTTTGCCAACAATTATAATTATAAAATGTCATCCGGTCCCGGGGTCTTAACAGATTCCCGGGATTTTTTATGTCAGGGGAGTGTAAGGGGTGTCAAAAAAACTGTCCCATGACTCACACCAAGTGTGTCAAACAGAACCGTCCCCGTGACACACCCACCAACATAAAGTGTGTCAAACAGAACCGTCCCCGTGACACACCCAGTGACACACCCCAACATAAAGTGTGTCAAACAGAACCGTCCCCGTGACACAAACATCCCCAAATTTTTGTCTTTGAGCCAAAGATAACTGTCTCTGTGACACAATATTTCTTGAAAATACGATTCATTTAGTGTACAATTTTAACAAATGTACCACGATACTTTTTATAAGTAACTGCTATTTATGGAGGAGGTTTTTTATGAAAAGATTAGTAGCTTTATTATGTGTATGTCTGCTTGCTATGACCTGCCTGGCAGGCTGCGGCGGCGGAGGCGGCGGTTCTGAAGACGTCGTCAGGATCGGTGTGTTTGAGCCGGCTTCCGGCGACAATGGTGCCGGCGGCAAGCAGGAGACCCTCGGTGTTCAGTATGCCAACAAGGTACAGCCGACAGTGAAGATCGGTGACAAGGAATACAAGGTAGAACTGGTTACTGTGGATAACGAGTCCGACAACTCTAAGGCTGTAACCGCAGCACAGAACCTGGTTTCCCAGAATGTATCCATCGTTCTCGGCTCCTATGGTTCCAGCGTATCCATCGCTGCTGCAGACGTATTTGCTGAGGCAGGTATGCCGGCTGTAGGAATTACCTGTACGAATCCGCAGGTTACTGCAGACTGTGAACAGTACTTCAGAATCTGCTTCCTGGATCCCTTCCAGGGCACAGTTCTTGCCAACTATGCTTATGAGAACGGTATGAGAAAGGCTTACTGCCTCTCCAAGCTGGGCGATGACTATTCCGTAGGTCTTGTAAACTACTTCGTAGAAGCTTTCAAGAAGCTTGGCGGAGAGGTTGTTGAGGAGCAGTTCCCGGACAAGAACTCTGACTTCACATCCTACGTAGCAAATGCGAAGAAGGCCGGTTGTGATGTATTCTTCAGTCCTGTATCCACAGAGGCTGCTGCCCTGATCGTAGACCAGGCTGAGGCTCAGTCCCTGGGTATGCCGATCCTGGCAGGCGATACCTGGGATTCCAACGTTATCACAAGTGCTGCAAAGGGCAAGAATGTTGAGATCGTTGTTACAACCTTCTATCAGGAGGGTGGTAATCCTGAGTTTGACGAAGGCATCAAGAAATGGTTTGAAGAGGATAAAGACGCTATGACCAACAATGGCGGCAACTCTGATCTGGCCGCTGTTACAGCCATGGGATATGATGCATACTTTGTAGCCCTTGAGGCTCTTAAGGCTGCTGGTTCCACGGATCCTGCCGATGTTCTTGCTGCACTGCCGACCCTGAAGGTTACCAATCTTGTCTGCGGCGATGTTTCCTTTAATGAGACAGGTGACGCCAACAAGACAGAGGCATTCGTCAAGAAGTGCAACACACAAACAGGTGCTTGGGAGTTCATCAAGAAACAGTCCGCAGAATAATAGTTCTGAAGGACATGGACGTGTTTTATAAGAAACAGTCCGAAAGATAAACTTTTGTTTTTGTATTTTTGACAGTTTACCAGACACGCAGCGGGAGGCCTCGCGGCTTCCCGCGCTTTATTATTTAGGGAAGAAAATATTATGGGATTTTTACATACGTGGTTTCCTTATATACTGGCAGGAATCGCTGTCGGTGGCCAGTATGCCTTGATTGCCATAGGCTATACCATGGTTTACGGCATACTGAGACTGATTAATTTTGCCCATGGTGATGTTTTCATGTGGTCCGGACTGATCATGGTATATCTCGTGACGGTACTGCCTTTGTGGCTGTCGGTCATCCTGGTAATCCTATTTGCGATCGTCCTGGGTACGACTATTGAGAGAGTCGCCTACCGACCTTTAAGAACAGCACCCCGAATGTCGATTATGATCTCCGCTATCGGTGTCTCCTATCTTCTGCAGAATTTCGCTCTTTACATCACAGGTGGACTGACCAAGACTTATCCGTCCATCAGCTGGCTGCAGAAGACAGTCACCATAGGCTCCGCGACCACCAAGATGGTCACTCTGATTACACCGATTCTGACTCTGATCCTGGTTTTCCTTTTGGTTATGCTGATCAAGCATACCAAAATCGGTATGGCCATGAGGGCGGTTTCCCGTGATTTTGAGACTTCGTCTCTGATGGGAATCGATATCAACAGAGTCATTACCGTGACATTTGTGATCGGCTGCAGCCTGGCGGCAGTTGGTTCTATACTTTACTTTTCCAATTATACAGGCATCAATCCCATGTCGGGCGCGATGCCGGGACTGAAAGCCTTCGTTGCAGCAGTATTCGGAGGAATCGGTTCTGTACCGGGAGCGGTCCTGGGTGCCTTTGTTATCGGTATCTGTGAGAACCTGATCAAGGGCGCAGGCTGGACAACCTTCTCGGATGCATTTACTTTTGTACTGCTCATCGTCATCCTCATGGTGAAACCGACAGGATTGTTCGGTGAGAAGAATCTGGACAAGGTATAGGAAGGAGGGCATCATGGACAAAAAACTCAAGATAGCTCTCTCGACCGTATGCATTGTTCTCTTTATGGCTTTTGTATATTTCGGTGATATGTATATCAGGCCGGGATCCAGTATGAAAATGCTGATCACGGTAATTGAAAAAGGTTCCATCTACGCCCTGGTGGCAGTTTCCATGAACCTGCTCAATGGTTTTACAGGACTCTTTTCCCTGGGCCAGGCGGGCTTCATGCTGATCGGCGCCTACACCTATGCCATCTTCACCATTCCCGCAGCCTCCCATGATGCGGTCTACCAGTACTTTAACGGGGGCCTGATCAAGTGGTCCATCGTGGAGATTCTGGAAAACAAGCTGGGTACTTTTGGACATTATCTGGGTATGTTTATCCCCATTCTGATGGCCGGCCTTGTGGTGGCCCTGATCGGTTTCCTGATCGGTATCCCCGTCCTGAGGCTGAAGTCGGACTATCTGGCTATCGCCACCCTGGGATTTGCCGAGATTATCCGGGCCTTTTTCCAGTGGAACACCCTGGGTCCTGTGACCAACGGTTCCAATGTCTTAAGAAAATATACGACCTACAAGAATGCTATTTTCCCCGTGGTCATTGCGGCCATATCCATCGCGATTCTTCTGCTTTTGATCAATTCGACCTACGGCAGGGCCTTCCGGGCCATCCGGGATGATGAGATCGCAGCCGAGGCAATGGGTATCAATCTTTTCCGCCACAAGGAAATGTCCTTTGTGATCTCGTCATTTTTCGCCGGGATCAGCGGCGCTCTGCTGGCTATGTTCCAGACCACCATCAGCGCCACACCTTTCACGACGGTAATGACCTATGAGATCCTGCTTATCGTGGTAATCGGCGGTATCGGCTCTGTGACCGGCTCCGTCATCGGTGCCTTCCTCTTTACGGCGGCATCCGAGTGGTGGCTGAGAGGCCTGGATTCAGGAAGATGGCTGGGTATCAGCTCCAGTCTCATGAGACCCGGTTTCCGTAAGGTTGTCTTTGCCATCCTGATCATGCTCATCGTTCTTTTCTACTCCCAAGGTATCATGGGAGACAAGGAGTTCAGCTGGGAAGGCTTTTTCGCCTGGTGGAAGAGCCGGCCGGAAGCCATCAGGAACTGGCCTGAGAAACGCAGAGCCAAAAGGAAAGCCAGAAAAGAGGCAAGAGCCAGTAAGTCAGCCGCCAAAGACAGGGCTAAACAGGCGAAACAAGATAGTGAGAAGAGGAAGCAGGCGGGTGAGGCTCTCTTTACCCCGCTGCCCCTGGCAGACCATGTGGTTGTATTTGAGAAGGAGGGTAAGTAATGGACAAAAGAGAAGTCGTACTGAAACTCTCCGATATTACCATGCAGTTTGGCGGTGTCGTCGCTGTGGATAATCTCAATCTGGATGTCCATAAGAACGAGATCGTAGGTCTGATTGGCCCCAACGGTGCAGGCAAGACAACAGCCTTCAACTGCATCACAGGAGTATATGAGCCCACCAACGGTTCCATTGAGATCAATGGCGATGTGGTCATCGAGAATTATCCCAAAGGAAAGATGAAGGACGGCTACAAGGGACGCAATCAGGGTAAATACAAGAGATCCCTGGTCCTGCTCCCGGACAAAGTAACCAAGATGGGCGTGGCCCGTACTTTCCAGAACATCCGCCTTTTCAAAGGTATGACAGTGCTGGAAAATGTTATGGTGGCCATGCATATGAACCAGAACGAGTCTGTGTTTGCTGCCACCTTCAGGACCCCCAAGGCCCGGGCTGCAGAAAAGGCCATGCGGGAAGAAGCCCTGAAGCTTCTGGAGAAAGTGGACCTGTTGGATAATAAGGACGACGGCGCCACCTCCCTTCCCTATGGTAAGCAGAGGCATCTGGAGATCGCCCGTGCCCTGGCCACCCATCCTTCCATTCTTCTGCTGGATGAGCCGGCCGCCGGCATGAACCCCCAGGAGTCAGATGATCTGATGAGGTTCATCGGCCGGATCCGGGATGAATTTGATCTGTCGATCCTGATGATCGAGCATCATATGCAGGTGGTCATGGGAATATGCGAGCATATCTACGTGCTCAATTACGGCGGTCAGATCGCCGACGGCACACCGGAAGAGATTCAGGCAAATCCTGCAGTAATTGAAGCATATCTGGGAGGCGATGAATAATGTTGGCAATAAGAAATCTGAATGTACATTATGGCGGCATCCACGCCCTCAGAGGCATTGACATCGACGTCCCGGACGGCAGGATCATCTCCCTGATTGGCGCCAATGGTGCCGGAAAATCCACAACCCTGAAGTCTGTCATGGGTCTTGTGCCCAAGTCTGAAGGCCGTGTGTACTGGGATGATACGGAAATTACTTCCCTGAGAACCAAGGATATCGTTTCCGAAGGCATCATTCTCTGCCCGGAAGGCAGGAGGATCTTTCCTGACCTGACTGTGGATGAGAATATCGCCGCCGGCGCTTACTTAAGAAAAAATAAGGCAGAGATTGCCAAGGACAGAGACTGGGTCTACAGTCTGTTTCCCAGATTGTCAGAGAGAACCTGGCAGCTGGGCGCCACCCTCTCAGGTGGTGAGCAGCAGATGCTGGCCGTTGCCAGAGCCCTCATGTCCAAGCCCAAGCTTCTGATGCTGGACGAGCCCTCCCTGGGACTGGCTCCCCTGGTCATCAAAGACATTTTCCAGGTTATCCAGAAGATCAAGGAGGATGGGGTGAATATCCTCCTGATTGAGCAGAACGCCAAAGTTGCTCTGGATATCTCAGATTATGCCTATGTTATGGAGACCGGAGTAATCACCATGGCAGGTCCCGGCAAGGCCCTGCTCAATGATCCGAGAGTTCAGCAAGCATACCTGGGCGAGTAGGAGAGTGAAGAGCAGGTAGGTTATAAGGTTAATGACACTGCGGAACAAAAAAGATAGTTCCTTTTTTGTCCTGCAGTGTTTTTTTGTTATTTTATTAAAAATTCTTGCTTTTTTTATCGGTAAATTATACAAATAATCCATTGATGATTACAAACTCTAGTGGTAATATATTAGGGAACAGCTATTTAACTTACCCTTGGAGGGTGCATTTTTTGGAAAGGAAGTAAACTATGAAGAAAAGCAAATTGTTTGTAATCATGCTTGCACTGAGCCTGATGATCTGTGCTTTACCTGTATGTGCAGCAAGTTCCACCACCGAGGCAGCTGCAGGGACAGAAGCCGCTGAGAAGCCTGACAGAGAAGCAGAAGGATACAACGATGTTGAAGTAGGCGGAGTTCATTTCCAGATGCCGACTTATTTTGGACAGCCTGTACAGAACGGCAATGTTGTTAATTTCTATGCTGAGACAGGCCCACAGTCTGTACTGATTCAGACCACCTGCCTGGATAAAGCCCTGGACGCAGACGATTTTGAGAGGGAGAGTTTCCTTGTATATGATTCCTTTACAGCAAGCATTCAGTGCGGTGATGATGTGACAAACTTCCAGGAGAATGATCCTCGTATTGCAGAGCTTGATTGTGGACTGATCTGCATGTCTCGCGACTATTCCTTCACTATGGAAGGTGTTGACTTCTTTGGAAACATGACTTTGATCAATAATCCTGAGAATAATACAGCAATAATCATGGCACTCAACCAGTCTGCTCAGTCCGAGTACAACTACGTTGACGCCTTTGTACAAATGCTTAATGGTTGTACAATAAAATAAGAAGACTCTGAATTAGAAAATATTCAATAGAGTTACTTCTATTATAGAGAGACTATAGAGAGACCACCGTATCAGAAGATACGGTGGTCTCTTTTTATGGTAAAGGAATTTTCTTTGCATATCCTATACCACAAACCCTCCGGGAAACTCTTCTCTACATTTTATGAGATTCCTATAGTCAGGGACAATGAGAAGAAAGCATTTTCTTTTATAGATATGGACACCCAAAATCAAATCCAATATAATATAAGATAGTATTACAGTATCTGATTGTTAGAATGACAATGCTTCAGGAGGAGAGTTATGATTCCTGTACCGAAACCGTTTAGAAAAACCAAGACTATCAAGAAACTGCACGACTATATGGACAAAAACATGGACCAGGTTCTGCACACGACCCTGAATCCTGCCGGTCCCAAAGCGATTCGTATCCATCTGATTCCACCGAAAAATGAGGAGAATACCCTGAACCCCAGTATCGCCCTGATCAACGGCACGGATATCCTGCCGGTAAACTTTGTCTGGGCCATCATGCTGGCGGAGATGATCCGGGAAGTAAATCGCTATGATGGAAAGGAGATTGGGGAGAAGGAAGTCCAGAAGATGCTCCAGAGGTCTACTTTAAATGTTAAGAAGATTATTCCCATTTACCCCAGGAAGCGGATCAGGGAGGACTTCCGGACCATTTATCAAACCATTAAGCAGATTGCCTATCGGGAGGAAGTTACCACGAACGTCTACTATATGAGTATCGGGGAGTATGCAGAGTATATGAATGCACCCCACAGGATGGACCTGCTGGTCAGTGCCATGACAAAGAAGGGAAAATGGCACTGCAACCAGAAGTGCGTCCACTGTTACGCGGCAGACCAGACCCATGCCGAGGAGGAGGAACTCTCCACAGAGGACTGGAAGAAGATTCTTGACAAATGCCGGGAAGTGGGTATTCCTCAGGTTACCTTTACCGGAGGAGAGCCCACCATGCGGGATGATCTCTTCGAATTAATCAAATATGCCCGCTGGTTTATCTCCAGGCTGAACACCAATGGCATTAAACTGACAGAAGACTACTGCCAGGCTCTCCGTGAGGCAGATCTTGACAGTGTACAGATCACTTTTTACTCACCGGATGCCCAGATCCACAATCAGCTGGTGGGAGCACAGCGGTACGAAGATACGGTGAAGGGGATTGAACACGCGCTGGCGGCGAAATTGTCTGTCAGCATCAATACACCCCTCTGCACCCTGAACAGGGATTATGTAAAGACACTGGAATTCCTCCATGAAAAGGGTGTGATCTATGTCACCTGTTCCGGCCTGATCACCACAGGAAATGCTGCCCAGGAAGCCTCTGAGCGTCTGCAGCTGACCAGCCAGGAGCTGGAGGAGATCCTTCGGGAGGCCGTGGCCTACTGCAATGAAAATGGGATGGAGATCGCATTTACTTCCCCGGGCTGGATCGAGCAGAAGGTGTTTGACGAACTGAATATCCCGTCTCCTTCCTGCGGAGCCTGCCTTTCCAATATGGCCATCACCCCAGGAGGAAATGTGGTTCCCTGCCAGAGCTGGTTGTTCGATGAGCCCCTGGGCAGCATGTTGAAGGATGACTGGCAGTCGATCTGGGACAGCCAGGAATGTGTGGTCCGCAGGAATTATTCCGCGGATATGACGGGCCAGTGTCCACTAAGGAGGTATTGCTGATGACGCCAAGGTTTAAAAATAAATCGGAAAAATATGTGCTGTTGGCTGTGGTTTCACTGCTTCTTCTATTCTGCCCCGGAATCAACGCCAGGGCAGAGGCCACCGACGAGATCAGAGATTTCTCAGTCACTGTGGATGTCAATGAGGATGCCTCCCTGCAGATGACCTATCATCTCGACTGGGAGGTGCTGGATGACTCCGTCGGCGAACTGGAGTGGATCGACCTGGGGGTGCCCAACAGTAATCACACAAACATCACCCCGATCAGCGACACCATCGACCGTATTGAGGATAATGGCAATAAGCTGGCCATTTACCTGGACCAGTCCTACGGGGAGGGAGAGACTGTCAGCCTGGACTTTTCCATGACCCAGGACCATATGTACCAGATCGATAAGTGGAAGGAAGGCGAGACGGTCTTCACCTTCACTCCGGCCTGGTTTGACAGCATGGAAGTGGATAAACTCACTATCCGCTGGAATGCTGATAAGGCCACAGCCTGGCAGCCGGACTGCCTGCAGGACAACGGATATCTGGTCTTTGAAACCTCTCTCTTCGAAGGGGAGAAATATACGATGTCCGTTACTTATCCCAATGATGCCTTTGCCTTTGCCGTCGACCGCCAGGCACGCGGCGAGGAAGACTACGGGGGTGGTTCAAATTACAGCGAAGATGATGGACCACTGGATACCGTCTGGACGATGGTGGGACTGGTGGCCATCCTGGCTGTTATCTTCACACCGCTTGTTTTTATTATAAGACTATTCCGCTGGTTCCTGAGCGGCGTCGGCTTCGGTTCCGGCCAGGAAACAGAGAAGAAGATTACCCGCACAAAGATCGAGTACTTCACCAATTGTCCTGGCTGCGGTGCCCCTAGGGAAGAGGGCAAGGACTCCTGTCCTTACTGCGGCCGGAGTATGATTAAAAATAAGGAAGTGGTGGAGGAGAGTCAGATTGAGCACCCGGAAAAATACACCAGGAACGGAACTTACCGCTATGGAGATTCACCCAATACTTATCTCCTGGTAAATGTGGTCAATGTTCCGGTGAGAAGGACAGGTGGTACGGGCCGGTCTTCCAGCAGGTCTTCGGGCCGGTCTTCCTGTGCATCCTCCTGTGCTTCGTCCTGTGCCTGCGCTTCATCCTGTGCCTGTGCCTGCGCCTGTGCATCATCGGGCCGGGCTGGATGCTCCGTGAAGGATTTCTTCAAAGACAGTATTCATAATGGCCGCATCCGTGTGGACAGCAGAGAGCCGAAGGCAGATTTTGACCAGAACTAAGCAAAACAAGATAGAAAAAGAGATGTTATATATTTAAATAATAGGAAAAGAATGATCCAGCAGGGGGAAAAGATGAACCGAAAAGAAAATAATCATAAATCCATCGTCATGTTCATCTCCTCCATGCTGATCTTTGGAACCATTGGCGTCTTCAGGAGGTCTATCCCATGCTCATCCGCCTTTCTGGCCTTCTCCCGGGGGATACTGGGAGGCCTCTTCCTCCTGGCTTTCATCAGGCTGAAAAAAAAGACGGCCTGGGAAAAGCTTCCTAAGAATCTTTTCCTGGGCCTGGCAGTAACGGGAGCTTTGATCGGCGTCAACTGGATCCTGCTTTTCGAGGCTTTCAATTATACGACGGTGGCCGTCGCCACCCTCTGCTACTATATGCAGCCCACCATTGTGGTGATTTTATCCCCCATCATTTTCAGAGAGTCCCTGACAAAGAAAAAGGCACTGTGCGCCGCCATAGCAATCATTGGTATGGTCCTGGTATCCGGCGTCATCGGCGACAGCGGTTCCCAGGCTGGAAATCTCCGGGGCATCTTGCTGGGACTGGGGGCAGCTGCCTTCTATTCCGCAGTGATTATCATGAATAAGATCATCCAGGAAATCGATCCCTACCAGAAGACCACCATCCAGCTGCTTTCGGCGGGAATCGTCATGATTCCCTATCTGCTGGTCACCGGCGGCTTTGACACGGGGAGCTTCAGCCCCACTGCCATTGCCCTGCTTTTCGTGGTGGGCATCGTCCACACAGGCATCGCCTATGTTCTCTACTTTGGGAGTATGGACGGATTAAAGGTGCAGACCATTGCTTTACTCAGTTATATCGACCCGGTCTCAGCCCTATTCTTCTCGGCCCTGCTCCTCCATGAGAGGCTGAGCCTTATGGGCATCATCGGGGCCTGCATGATCATCCTCAGCTCCATCGCTCTCTTTTTCGTGGAAGAGGAAAGAGGGTGAATCCGATATTTCCGACATTTCCATGGTTTTATCATGGAGTATCTTTTGACTGGAGTAGAGGCTGAAACGGCCTGAGAGCATATAGCTGACGCTGATGCAGACCAGGAAATAATAGATTCCGCCAAAGCCAAAGAGCTCAGCGGCAATCAGCAGGGATGCGATGGGACAGTTGGTGACACTGCAGAAAACTGAGACCATACCCAGACAGGCGAACACCCCTGGGGAGAAAAAGCCCACCAGCCTGCCGAAGGTACAGCCAAAGGTTGCCCCGATAAAGAATGAAGGGACGATCTCTCCGCCTTTATAACAGGAACCCAGAGTTATGGCTGTAAATACAATTTTCAGGATAAAGGCCTCCGGCCGGGCACGGCTGCCCACCGCTTCGGCAATCACATGCATGCCCGCCCCCATGTAATCCGTCGAATGTACCGCCAGATTGAGCAGGACCAGCAGACAGCCGGCGGTAAAGACGGCCGCATAATGATTCCAGAAGGGTTCGTGGAAAAACTTATGGGATCTTTTCAGGATAATGCAGAAGATGATGCCCACAAGGGTACAGCAGACGGCCAGCAAAATGGCCATGATCAGATTGTAGGGCGTCAGATCAGGCACATAGGGCATGGTAAAATGCTCAGCCTCGACCCCCAGGAATCTGGCCATCATGAGACCCACCACAGCCGCAAAGCTGCAGGGCACCAGGGCAGCATAATAGATCTCACCGACATTTACCATTTCCAGAGCAAATACCGTGGCAGCCAGCGGCGTACCAAAAAGCGCGGAAAATGTAGCTGCCATCCCTGTCATGATTACTGCATTTCTGTCCAACTTCCAGCTGCGAAGAAAACGGGCGATGGTGGAACTGATGGATCCCCCCATCTGCAGGGCTGCCCCTTCCCGCCCCGCCGACCCGCCAAAAAGGTGGGTGAGAAAGGTGGCGAAGAAGATTCGGATGGCCACATACCAGGGGATGTATTCTTTTTTTCGGACAGACTCTATGACCAGGTTGGTTCCCTGGTCTCCTTTTTCGCCCAAATGATAGTAGAGCCAGCTGATAACCAGACCTGCCAGAGGCAGGCCGAGAAAAATATGGGGATGAGATATCCTGCAGGCATTGGCCCACTGGAGGGCCAGATCAAAAGCCGATGCGATTCCCCCTGCAATCACTCCGGTCAGGATGCCAAATAGACTCCAGCGAAAAAAGGCCCTGAGGCTGGAGGAAAAATGATATATCTTTTCATTCATATCTGCAATTCTCCTTGCCATGTGCAATTCAAATACTGAAAAAAGCACCGATTGCCAGAAGACTACCAGGCTCCTAATATTCAGTCGATAATCTTTACAATCATGGTGCTTCTAAAAACAATATAGCAATTTCTTAATACACTGTAAATAAAAAAGTGGCTTTAGTGCAGATTCACAGGCGAAACAGGGGAAAATATGAACATTTTTTTACCATAGATTAAATATCGTTAAAAAGTTACTGTTTTATTGGACATTTTGAGGAAATACTGTATAATAACATATAGAAAATACTTAATACCCTTTAATAGATATAGTTATATTGAGGGGAAGGGAATACTATCAGTAGTATTTTCCGTGAATTATCCTGGGATTCATTCATTTGGATCATTCTGGAAATAACTTCTTTTTTACTCTGGTACGTTTAATGTTTGCCGATGCTTTTGATACAGATTTAACAAATGGACGTATCAGGGGGTTTTTTTCGTACTTTTTTACAACGACCGAGAGGTCAGACACACTAACTATG
>JBGUIF010000152.1:0-14330 GCA_045112755.1 Anaerobutyricum sp. | reverse complement strand
TGTCTGGGTACTGGCCTCTGTCAGCTTGTATTCATTGGCCGCCCGAATCTGATCTTCTGTCTCACTCGGCCTGTTCCTAAGCGTATGAAAAAGGAATCCGGCACCCACTGCCAGCATGATAAAAAGTCCTGCAGCACCAAATAAAGCGATTGGACTTATTCCACTCTCCTCATCGGAAAATCTGGTCCCATAGCCCTCCAGGGTCCTGGAGGGAGATATGTATTCCTGACCTTCCGGAGTCATAAGTGCTAAACGGAACTCTGAAACATTCTGATATCTGTCCCTGGCGTAAATCTCCAGGCCCTTCATTAAGGCCCGTTCC
Source organism: Anaerobutyricum sp. (assembly GCA_045112755.1). Classification (GTDB taxonomy): domain Bacteria; phylum Bacillota; class Clostridia; order Lachnospirales; family Lachnospiraceae; genus Anaerobutyricum. Next base: position 14,008 of record JBGUIF010000152.1, on the reverse strand, counting down.
TGGACAGCGGTCAGTTCCGTTCCCAGCTCTGAAGGTCTCTTCAGGCTGTCATCAATGACTCTTCGGTAGGATTCCGGCAGTTTAATCCCGGTGATACAGCGATAAATGGTCGCCGCCAAAGCATAGACATCTGTCCAGGGGCCCTGTTCCTCGTCAGACCGATATTGCTCTTCAGGCGCATATCCGGGTTTGAGAATCACAGTCTGGGACTTATCCCCGCCCACGTAATCCCGGGCTGCCCCGAAATCCACCAGTTTGGCCGTTCCGTGACTGGTCAGAATGATATTGTCAGGACTGATGTCCCGATGAATCAGGCCCGCCAGATGTACTCTCTCCAGGGACTTCATCACCGGTTCCAAAAGGGGAATCAACGTATCAATATCCATGGTTCCATCGCGGTTGAGAATAGTTTCAAAGTCCTCCCCGTCAAGATACTCCATGACAAAATAGGCTGTGTTGTTCTCCTCAAAATAATCTTTTACATTGACGATACCATCTTCAGATTCCAGTCTGCCAAGAATCATCGCTTCCTCCAGGAACCGCCTTTTTCCTTTTTCATAGGATTCATGAAGATTCTGCTTCGTCACTGCAACCTCATTACCGTAATTGTTCATTCTGGCAACCAGGTGTTGAGGATAATACTCCTTAATAGCAACTTTAATCTCAAGTCGCTCATCAAATCCCAGATAGGTGATTCCAAAGCCGCCCTCACCGATGACATCCATGACAATGTAACGGTCATCCAGCCTGCTTCCTGCTTTCAGACTGTACAGTGAATTCATCACCTTTCGTCCTCCTCCCTAAAACTGATGCCGGACCTGCTGACCTGCTGTCAGCGCTGGTCCGAAGCGGAAATATAGATCATGATATTCTTACAAAAAACTGCGCTGGGCAAAATGCTCGCGCAGTTCATTATAACAAAAATATGTGATTCGGGCTTCACATTTCACGAAATTAACACATTTACGATTCCATTCAGGTTTCAACAGATTTGCGGGTCTCTATAAAAACCATACCTGCATCGCCCAAATCGGCAGGTTCCCCGCAAGACACCGCCAACACCGGCTATGGCCGGTCATAGCGCGGAAGTACCGCAATCCCCATAGCATAAGGACCGGTGTGGGCTGCGATGACACAGCCAATCTGGAACAGTTCTACCTTGATCTTGCTTCCCATGGATTCGATGAGTTTTACCACTTCATCCCGGAATTTGACTGCCTCCTCATAATCGTAGCCAAATCCGATTACCATCCTGTAATCATCCAGCTTCTCTTTGGTTTTCTGAAAATGTTTTTGGAACATGCTCTTTACTTTGTCCAGACTTCTTTTTCTTCCCCTGGCAATGCCGGCCGGGAAGATCTCTCCCTCTTTTAATACAATCATGGGGCGGATTCCCAGACCTCCCACCATGGTCTGCATAAGCTTGCCAATCCTGCCTCCGTGGACAAGATATTCATAATTGCCGACAGTGAAAAAAATTCTGCCCGATGGAATAATCTCTTCCAAACGGTCATAGGCCGCTTCGAGACTATAGCCTGCATCCCTCATCCGGCAGGCTTCAAGAACCAGAATGCCCTGCAGAACTGTGTTAACCCGACAGTTCAGTACTTTGATGGTCACATCCGGATGGTCTTCCATCACCATCCGGGCTGCATTCCGGGCAGCATTTACCGCACCACTGAACTTGTCAGAAATGCACATACAGAGAATCTCTTTATTCTCTTTCAAAGTATCCTCAAAGACATCCATGAAATCCTGAACCGACGGGAGCGTCGTTTTGGGAAAATAATCCGGATGGCTCACCATCAGATCATAGAAATCCCTGACAGCAATTTCTTCAATCTCCTTCTTGTAGGACCCGTCTTCCACCTCAACATAAAATGGAATTACCGTCACATCATTCTCTCTGGCCCGATCTTCTCCAAGGTCACAGGAGCCGTCTGAGATAATTTTAAATGCCATTGTATCACTTCCTAACTATGTCCTAAAACAATGAAGTATTATTAGACATGATTATTTTTATTTTAACATTTTCATTATATGCCTTTAGGATATCAAGTCAAGTCTGACTTAAATAATCAATTGTACATTCTCTCTGAATTGGGGTATTATAGGAATATATTTTATGAAAGGAAATGGTAACTACACATGGGATATATCGTACGAATTAAAGATCTGGCAGTCTACGCCTACAATGGTGTAAATCCGGAGGAGCAGGCTCTGGGTCAGATTTTTTTGATCAGTGCCGCACTTCACACCAATCTGGATGATGTGGTTACAGATGATGAGATAGAAAACACAGTCAATTACAGCCGAGTCAGTAAGTTCATTTCCCAGTGGATGGCTGAGCACACTTTCCAGCTGATTGAACGGGTGGCCTACCACCTCTGCCGGGAAATACTTCTTCGTTTTCAAGGTGTTCAATCGATTTCCCTGGAGATAAAAAAACCCAATGCCCCCATCCGCAATATGCACTTTGACTATGTATCCGTCCAAAAGGATATGGCCTGGCATGAAGTCTACCTGTCCCTCGGCTCCAATGCCAAAAATGCACCATCGCTTCTGGAGGATGCTGCCGAACTGATTCGCAGCAATCCTGACATCCGCGGCGTGGTCTGCTCCCAAAGCATGTCTGCACCGGCTTACGGTGACAAATATGAGGGGATCTTCCTCAACAATGCCATAAAATAGAGACGATCCTGCCTCCAAAAAGGCTCCACAACCTTCTGCGCGGCTTCGAGGCAGACCTGGGCAGAGACCGCAGTCGGGAGGGCGGCATCCGTACCATCGATATTGATATCCTTCTCTACGATGATCTGGTACAGTCCACAGAGGATTATATCCTTCCCTACCCTGATTTCGAACACAGAGCCTACACCATTATCCCCATGTGTGAAATCGGACCCAATGTCTATCATCCCATTCTGAAAAAGACCATGAAAAAACTGAGAAAAGAACTGCCGGACAGGCAGGCTGCAAAAGAGGTGAAACCATGACATCAGGCATAGAAATCGACATTTACCTGGTCATGAGTCTGGACGGCATCGTCGCCCTGGATGAAAACCAGGATATCAGTGCCTACTCTTCCCGGGAAGACCGTCTTTTCTTTTTGGATTCCCTGAAACACTATGACAGCATGCTCATGGGCAAAAGCTGCTACGTGAAAGATGCCCCTCCGGGAATACGCCGGTTTATCCTCACTCACAATCCACCCAAAGATCATCATCCGCAGGATTATTACCTCTCCGGTCATCCCCGTGATATCTACAGGAAAATGTCCTCCATGGGATGTAAGAAAACCGCCTTGATCGGCGGCCCCCGCACCTGTTTTGAATTTTTAAAAGAGGATCTGGTGGACGGACTGTATCTCTCCGTCGAACCTGTCACCCTCGGTCAGGGACTGCGGCTCTTCACCAGCCAGTCTCTCCTGACCCGGTGGACCCTCAAAGAAATAAAAAAACTCAATGAAGAAGGCACCCTGGTTCTCCACTACCAGGCAGTCCATTAATATAGGGCTGCTGCACTTAAGCGGACATCTTATTTATGCTGAAAGGCAAGAATCCTCATGTCCTGTGTTATGTCAGTTGGTGGCATCTGTTCGTCTGCTGACGGACTGAAATCAGTCCGTCCCAGAACGGACAGACACCACGCAAATGCCAAAACACATTGGACATTGAGGACTTCTTGCCTAATGCTCAAATCTTTGATCCGCTTAAGTGCAGCAGCCCTTGCTGTCATAATCTGTCTTTTATTTTATGGCTTCGTCTGCGCCAAAAATCAGGGACGCACTCTTCTTTTTGGAGGTTACGATACCCACGGAGGCACACTCCTCCGGCAGTCCCAAAGCCTCCCGCAAAGCGGGATCCAGATTGCCGATCACATAGCCGAAGGCCTCCGGGTCTGTCTGGCCGGAACGATCCTGAATCAGATAGGGGTTCTTAAATTCCTTGTCATCTTTTCCACTCAAAGCAAAGACCTCCTCTCCATCTCATCCTTCCATATTCACTTCCGTCTCTCTCATCACCCGGGCCAGGAGCAGAAAACTGCTGGACTCGTCAAAGCGGTCGCCGCAAAGGTCCAGAGCCCTCTCTGCATCCCCCCGGACTTTGCTGAGGGCTTTGTCTGTGTCCTCAGCCCTGGTGTAGGAAAGAGTCTGCCGCTCCTTACTTTCCAGGCGATATCGGGTCAGTTCCTGAGGATAAGGAATATCATAAGCCTCCAGTTCTTTCAGAAGGTTGGCCAGGCAGACCCAGAGCAGTTCCAGACTTCCAACACTCCGGATCCGGTCCGTCAGTTCCGAAGACTTCTGTCTTCGGAAGGTCCTGTCCAGACTCAGCATAAAGGCCAGCTCATTGGACAGGTCATCAACGGTCTCCCCGATCAGATCTTCCCCGTATTCTTTCTCATAGTTGACACATCTCATACGGAAACGGCCCAGGGTTCTTTCTGTCAGGGGCTGCTCTCGGTAGGAAGAAGTGTGAAGAGCATACTGATAACGAAAATCAAAAAGAAGGGACCGGAGGAACTCCTGGTCTGACTCTCCGGTAAGTTCCCGAATCAACAGAGCTCCCACCAGAATATTTACAGGGATATTGGGCCTGGAAGGTCGGTCGCTATATAGTTTTGCAAATTTGGATTCATCAATTTTCGGGAAAATGTGGTCAGCAAAATATGCCGCCCATGATTCTTTCAAATAGCGTCTCTGTCTTTCACTCAATCTATAGTAAGGGTCATCAAATGATATCTGCTGCCCTTCATTGGATACAAATGCCATACTCTCTCCTCAACCTGTAAACCCTGCATAAGCGTTCCCTGAAATTCCTGATGAACCAGGTTTTCATCCCGCACATGTCACCTGTTCTGCTTTTTCTTCATTCTGTCAATCTCTTCCTGAAGGCTGGATACTTTGCCAGGAATTCTTCCGAGCAGATCAAGAAAGTCATCCTCTCCCCGGCTGTGTCCATCCTTTTTTGGAAGTTCTCCTTTTTTGCTGCACTCTCCCATATCCGTACCGTCATTGGAAGATGTGATATAAAGATCGTCCTTTTCATTGCGGACAGTACTCATAATTTCTCTCCTTCCTTAATTCTCCTTCCTTAATTCAGTAGCTTCTGATGCAACGATCTTTTTGCAATTATCTTTTTGCATTTATCTTTTGTGAATCAAATGGAGAATAGGTGTCTTATCGCTCCTGTTTGTCTGTGTGATGGTAAGCACTTCAAAGTTTTTTTTGGACAGCCCTTTCAGTAATTCCCTGACTGCACAGGCCTCCCGCTGCCCTTCCTCATGGCCCGGATAGGTGATGACCGATATCAATCCGCCCTTTTTCAGCAGGACCAGCGCCTGCTGCAGGGAGGCGATGGTCTCTTCAGTCCTGGTGGTAAAACTATGATCAGCTCCCGGCAGATAACCCAGATTATACATGATCACAGCCGGTGCAGGGCCTGACTGATTTTTGATCTGCTCTTCAAGCAATCGATGAGAACAGAGAAAGAACTCTGCCTCAAAACCCTCACGTTTCAGCAAGGCCTCTGTTTTTTTAATGGCCTGCTCCTGAATGTCGAAAGCGTACACCCTGCCCTCCATCCCCACAGACCGGCAGAGAAAAAGCGTGTCATTCCCGTTGCCGCAGGTGCAGTCTATTGCTGTGTCTCCCGGGTACAGGTGGTCAGCCAGAAGAAGATGGCAGCGCTCTGTGACTGTCAGATCAAAAATGCTGTCCTTTCCGGTCCTACCTGTGCTTACTTTCCCAGTACTCACAGGCGTCATCGTAGGCATCGTCATAGGCATCCTCCGTGGACTCATCATCATAGTACTCCTCAGTGAATTCATAGACATAGTCCTCGGCGAAATCGTCGGCGCTGTCATAATCATAGACATTGTAGGGATCATATTTTCCCTTGCTTTGTGCGGCATTCTTCTGAGGCAGCTTTTCAGTGCTGCTGCCATCCTTCTTTTCTTCTCCACTTCCGGGCAGGAGACGTCCCCCGGCGCTGCCGGATATTTTCCCGCTGATGTGGGCAGCAATCCTGCCGATGGACACAGCCACTGTCTCTCTGAACTCCGCCAGGGACTGACCGGTTTTACCCTGCTGTTTCTGCACGCTGGCATGGACCGTTCCCGGGTCCTGCCTGACGCCGTCAGTCTCTGTCCTGCAAAGGTATCCCCATACCGGTACCAGCATCAAAGCCATCATTAGTGCCAAAGATCGTTTTATTCTTTTTCTCATATCCACAGTCTCCTCCTGTCAGGATACACTTGTGCACGAAAGACCGTGCTATAATCAGTTTAGACTAAGATAAACCAATAATCAATGATAATTTCCCAAAGTGCACCCTAGTCATTCTTTTCTATGAGAGCCCTTCTTCCCCGTCCTCTCTTCAGATAACCTTTGACCTTTTCATTCCTGGAAAGGTCCATGTCCACTCCCAGGACCATCCTGATCAGCCAGAAGAAAAAGAAAAGAACAAGAATAGGAATCAGGCAGGAAGTGACCAGCATCACGGCGATCGCTTCCACCATATTGTTGAGCGTGTTCTTCAGTTCCTCCGAAATTCCTTCCGCCTCGCTGCTGATCTTTGACCAGATACCCTGCCAGAAGCCCTCGTCCTTACTGCCCTCCTCAATCTCCTTGTTGGTTTTCTTGGCGGTATTCACCGTCTCCTCGATGGAGGTCTGATAGGTGTCCTCGATGATACCGGAGATCTTCAGGCTGGCGGGGACGATCAGAAATATGGCAAGCCCGAACAGGGCCATCTTCATACTGAGGTAAGACCAGGACCTGTTCTTCAGAATCACCGCCACGATCCAAAAGAGACAAGCCAGGGGAATCAGAAAAGAAAATGCCGCATAGCCTGTGATGGTCAGGAGATACTTTTCCAGGTAAATCGCTGAAATTACAATGATAAAATAGGAGCTAAGGTCCGCCAGCTTATCTGCAATGGGTGTCCCGGTGTCACCGGGAATCAGTGTGATTGCCGCAGAAGTGGCTGTGCAGGCAGCCATAAGTTCCAGAACATTTGTCCGTTTGTCTTCCAGACTTTCAATGGCATTTTTGTGAAACTTCGCAGATGTCACTTCCTTCGTCACCACGGTGGCCGAAGTGATGGCGATAATCAGGGGGATCAGAATAAATAATATTGTTTTTGAGCGTTCTCCCATGTTTGTTTCCTCCTTTTGTTCCAGATAACCGGTCCGCAGATCAAGTCTATTTTGACAAGACTTAACCAGTTTTATTTATACCATTTCACAGAAGATTATCAATGAATTGTGCCTCTTTATGATTTCATGAGATTTCCTCTTTTTCCCATGGACGCAAAATAACCCCGGGAGAGTCTGAAAGGGGTGCCTGAGCAGTCCCACGCCTCTCCCGGGGCAGCATATTCATTCATTTGATGAATCTGTTAATACGCTTTATCTTGTTGTTCCTGCAACTGCTGATTCCTTGCGGTTTGTACCGAACGCAAAATGAATCTTTCCTCCCGGCTTTTTCGGGAAAAAGCTTAAAGTCAGCATGAAAGGATTATACTGGTAATACGTGGGAACCATGGAACTTACTGATACGTAGACGTACCTGGTGGAATTCGGAGGTACCATGGCGTAGGCAATATTGTAGGATCCACTGGAATTGGTCACATAAACCGTATTGTTCCAGAGGATTGAGCCTCCTCTGTTCAGAATGAAGAGGTTTCCATCCCTGTATCCCCATCCCAGTCCCCGGAAGAACATCTTGGCATTGGTCTTGTTGGTAACCCGAATTTTAATAAAATCTCTGTAATAATTCGTATAGTATTTCACTACCCTTGCCGTTGCCGCAAAAATATGGATGGCTGAAGACGGTTTACTTACTTTCCGGCCTCTCACCGCCCGGACACGATAATAATAGTATCCTGTTGCTTTCTTCCTCAATACAGTACTGCTGGTTTTTGCCCATAATTTGTATCTGCCATTCTTTTTTGTGCTCCTGAACACCTGATAATACTTGGCTTTGGATACTTTTTTCCATGACAGAACCACTTTTCCGTCTATGTAACTGGCTAATCTAAACTTCGGTCTACCCAATGAAGCTGCCTTTGCATTTTTTGCCGGCAGAGCCGCAAAAAGCATGAGCATCATCAGCAAAAGTACAAACCCCATCTTTCCTCTGTTCTTTTTCATCATACTTTTCTACTCACAGGCATGAAGTATAAGAAATACCCCTCCAGCAGCAATATTATGTCCGTATTTACCTATACTAAAATGAAGGCTGTCATGCCCTGAGTTTCCCCCTTATTTCTTACTGTGCCTTCAAAGATAAACATTTTACTTCATTTTTTAATATACTATACAATTACAACGTAATCAAGATACTTTTCAGTTAAATTATATGAACAAATAAATAATCACAGTTTTTTATTGTATTATTTTTCCTTTTATCAGAGAAAACTTTCCCAAAAAGCCACTCCAGACTATCTGTCGTATCAATCTGACAAAGGCTCTCTTTCTTTGTAGGCTTTTAAAGCTTTGGACAACTGATCCGGACAGGACGTCTTCCGTAATCCGCAGCGGATTCCTGAGAGACGATGAATGACCTCGTCCACTTCCATCCCCTCGACAAGCCTGGAAAGTCCCTTTGTGTTGCCATCACATCCGCCAATAAAGTTGACATAGGCAACTTTGCCGTCTTCAACTTCCAGTTCAATTTCTCTGGTACATGTCCCCTTTGTTTTATAAATCATAGGTTAGCCCATCCTTTCTGTTCCTTTGCTGTCAGTTATTATCTTTTTATTTTACGCGATCTATGGGACAAAGACAACTGTTTAAAGGCTCTTTCACTGCATCCGAAAGGAGAACCCAAAACAGTTGTTCCCTTTCAACCATATTTTTGTTATAATTAAAAGGATTTTGAAACAAACTAATTGATTTAAGAAAGTGAGGAAGATGTTATGATATACACTACCTTATTGTGCAGACTCAGGAAGCATTTGCATAAGAAGTCCTGCAGGACCTTTGCTCTGCTTCTCATGATGACCGCCTGTCTTTTTTTTGCAGGCAGACAGGGCAGTATCAGCCTGACCGCCAAGGCAGCAGGCCATGTCTCTGAAGGCTTCATCGGCGGAGGCGCCAAGGAAGGTTTTTCTGATGACGGCGGACAGCCTGAGAACAGTACTGAAAAGGTTCAGGAAAATGAACCGGACCAGATTCAGGAAGCCGAAGAAAGCAGTGAAGAATCCAGCGAGAAGATCGTGGAAAACACCGAGGAAAGCAATGAGGATTCCGATGATGGATCTGAGGGATTCTCCACGGAATCAGAAAGCTCTGAGGAGGACAGCGAGGACAGTGATTCGGAGGAGCAAACCGAATCCACCACAGAGGAAACTGCCTCCCAGACAGCAGATCCTGTCCGTATCGTCCTGAATGGCCAGAAGAGGTATAAGGCCGGCGGCTATTATTTTTATGCCAACAAGAATTTTGACGCTCTCCTCTTTTCCACTTCAGAAAAAGAGGAAGGAAGTGAACTCCTCAGTGGAGCAGATTTTGTCAGCACTTTTGTCACCGATGGCAGCAGTCTCTATTACTTTACATCCAGAGGTCTCACGCGGTACTCCATCGACAGCCGGGCAGCTGAGCTGATCATGCCCCTGGAAACTGGTGAACTTGTCACACCTTACATCCTCCAGGTATACGAGGGCAAGTATTACTATACGATCTATGAGAGTGATACCAACTCCGTGTTCTACTGCTATGATTCCAGTGACGGCAAGGTTTCCACCATCGCGGAAGACCGGCTTGCACCCAACCTCTACTCAGGTGCCCAGGGACGCTACATGCTGCTGATGTCCACAGACTTTTCCAGGACCTACCTTTACGACTCTTCTTCGGGTCAGACCCACGAAGTCGGCCAGGGCAGCGTCAATGCCTGCTTCTGGAATGACAAGCTCTATGTGAGCCAGATTGACAATTATGAGGGAGGCAGTGTTCATCTGTCTGCCTATACTCTGCCGGACCTCAAAGTAGTCAAGGCCATCACCATCGGTGAAAATATCCTGACTAACAGCTTTGCAGATGGTTACTTCTACTACAGCTACGGAAAACAGGACGACCAGGGCAACCTGAAAGAAGAGTATTATGTCCGGATCGATCCCCTGACCGGCGACCAGAAAGCCATCAGTAAAGAAGAATGTAATCTGGCCCTATACAACCAGAAGGAGCCGGGTAATAACTAAACATAAGGAGACTGAAATGCGTGTATTTGCTGATTTGAAACCGGAGGCAGTTTTTAGATACTTTGAAGAAATATGCGGCATTCCTCATGGCAGTGGCAACACTGCCATGATCAGCGATTACCTTGCAGCTTTTGCCAGGGAAAGAGATCTTGCCTGCATACAGGATAGACTTGGAAATGTCATTATCACAAAAAAGGGAAGTCCGGGCAATGAAAACCTGGACCCCGTTATCCTCCAGGCCCATATGGATATGGTATGTGCCAGTGAACCGGATTTTGAAATTGATTTTAAAAAAGAGGGGCTCCGGCCGGCGGTCCGGGATGGCAAGGTCATTGCCACCGGAACAAGTCTGGGAGGTGACGACGGCATTGGGGTAGCTTATATGCTGGCCCTGCTTGAGGCAGATACTCTGGTCCATCCCCCTCTGGAGTGTGTCTTTACCACCGATGAAGAGGTGGGCATGCTGGGGGCGGCAGCTCTGGATCTGTCCCAATTGAAAGGGCGGCGAATGATCAATCTGGATACTGAGGAGGAAGGGCTTCTGCTGGCTGCCTGTGCCGGCGGTCTGGTTCTGCAAACCCATCTTCCCGTGGACCGGGAGCCCGCCAGGGGCGTCACCGCCACTTTAGAAATCAGAGGTCTTAAGGGAGGCCATTCTGGTATGGAAATCAACAAGGGCCGGGGCAATGCCATTCTGCTCCTGGGAAGAGCCCTCAATCATCTGGATAAAAAAGCCTCTCTGAAAATTATAGATATCCAGGGAGGGACGGCAGATAACAGTATTCCATCCGAAGCTTCTGCAGACATCCTGATCCAGAAAGAGGATATTTCCAGGATAAACAAGCTGGTACAGACCATTCGGTCCACCTATGCAGAAGAGTACAAGCTCACCGATGACCGGGTTGACGTCATCTTCAGTCCGGAAGAAAGGCCCGGCATAAAGCAGGTGCTGACCGAGGAGACCGCTTCCCGGCTTCTGACAGCTCTCCTGAACCTGCCCGCAGGTGTCCAGACAATGAGCTTTGCCCTGGAGGGATTGGTACAGACCTCTCTCAATCTTGGAAAAGCTGAAACGACAGACACGGAAATCCTTTTTTCCTACGCTGTCAGAAGCAATATAGACAGTGAAAAAGAACACCTTGTGGACCAGGTTCGCCAGCTGATGGAAAGTCTGGACGGATCCATCTCCTGCTCCGGCAGTTATCCTGCCTGGGAATACAGACCGGACTCTCCCCTCCGACGCCTGATGGTACAGGTTTTTGAAGACCAGTATGGCCGCAGGCCTGAAGTTACCATGATTCACGCCGGCCTGGAATGCGGCATTTTCTCAGGCGGCATAGAGGGCCTGGACTGCATGGCCATAGGGCCCGATATCACGGGCATCCACTCTCCCGCAGAGGCGCTGGATATCGCCAGTGTCGAGCGGGTATGGAATTACCTCCTGGAGATTCTGTCAAGGATGACACAGGCAGAATAAAAAAAATAATAATAAAGGCCTCCGGCTGCCGCGGACGTATCAACTTACGTCCCACCAGTCTGAGGCCCTTTTTTATGATGATATTTTTATTGATTTCTCTAATTTTTCTCTGGTTGCTTCTATGGGTTTTCCTGTCCGACAGCCATGTTTTCTTTATTTTCTTTTATCTCTTTTTCGCTTACTGCAGATGATATATAGCCGCAGCGCCGGCGCATGGCCTCCCGGTAGGGATTGTCATACTGTAAAAAAGCCTTTTCATACCATGCCACATGGGTGTCCAACTCCTGCTGACTGATGGAAGGATTCACCATCCTGAAGCGGTCTTTCAGGCTGTAGGGATAGATTTCCTCCAGGGTCTCCAGGCAGATGGCACAAAGCATACATGGAAATTTCGGAGCCATATGGGCAAAGGTACATCCTCCGTCAATATTGATGGCATTTTCCCGATAACCGATCAGGCCGGGCGGCGATGTCTCACTCATATAGCTGGTGATGGTAGGTGTATGCCCGTGTATGATGATATAGTCCCCGGATTTGTTTCCCTGAAACTGAGGAGGTCTCTCCCAGATGCAGTACTCTCTGAAACTCTCCTGATCCTTGAATCTGAGTTTCTGGTCAGGGTACCAGGCATGGACGATCTTGTACTCCACCGGTCCTCCCGCCGTCTCCACCTTGATGGATTTCTCCACGGGGAGAGACTGAAAAAAAGAAATGATGGGAGCTACCTTTTTCACATCCACCATCTGATGGTCCACCAGCATCTGATCAAAATCATAGTAGGTTCCCGGAAAACGATCAGGCATCTCACTCCGCCCGATATACCACCACCGGGCAAAAACCGGGAACCAGCTGATCAGCTGGTCTTCATGGTTGCCGCAGACTGTCTGGTACTTTCCATCCTCGGTGATATGCTCCATCATCCACCGGATGGTCTCATAAACCTTGGGTCCCCGGTCCACAAAATCTCCCACAAAGATAAACCGGGCTTCCGGATCCCGCTCTTCAATTTTCCCCACCAGGGCCATGAGGTCATCATAGCATCCGTGGACATCTCCGATCGCGTAATGCATCCTTTGCTCCTCCTGTTTATCAAGTCCAAAGTTTGTTCACAGTTTGTTCACGGTGACAGGCACTTCACAGTTTTTTCACAGTTTGTTCACAGTGCCTGGCACCTTTATTACACTAAATGACATAGTGGATCCGGCTCTCGTCAAACCTGGCCTGCTGCGGTCTCTGTTCCGCCGGATATCCCACCGGGAACAGGGCAAATGCAGCAAGACCGTCAGGAAGGTTCAGGATTTCCTTGACTGCTGTCATCCTGTCCTCCTCCGGCGCGATTCCCAGCCAGACACCTCCGAGACCCAGTTCACTGGCCTCCAGCCACATATTTTCCGTGGCAATACTCAGGTCAATCTGGGTATAATCGGCAAACATACACTCTTCATGATAGCAGGGAACAATCACCACCGGAGCGCCGGCTGCGCAGCCCGCATAGGGACTGGATTTGGACAGCTGCCGGATGATGTCTTTATTGGTCACTACATAGAATTCCCATGGCTGCTGATTGGCAGTGGAAGGTGCTGCCATGGCTGCCTTTAAGAGCATACGGATCTTATCTTCCTCCACAGGCTTGTTCTTATATTTTCTGACGCTGATTCTTGTGAAAATACTATTCATGCTTATACCTCCAGCTAAAATGCGGACCCCGCGGGTCCGGGACAGGCTGACAGAGCGGCCTGCCGATGGCTCTCCACCTTCTTCCAGGCAAAAAGCCTTCAATCATGAAACCAATTTATAGCTTTATCATAATAGAAAATCTTAAAAATTTCTATGAGTATTTTCTGACATTTTGCCGTATTTTACGTTTTTTCCCAACTACCCCGGCAGCCAGAATCTATGTTATACTTAGTTAGAAACCATGGTGCCTGTCCCTGATAGAAAGGAGCTGATTATCATTCCTCCAGCAAATACGACTGCAAATGCGGCATTGACCATGGATGAATTATTGTTTGATACTTCCACACCGGGAAATGTGATGTGGCAGATTACCGAACTGACAGAATTCCGCAGGGTTCTTCCCTGCTTCATCGAAAAAGCAGCTGCCCGCGGGCAGAAGATCGTCTACATCCATTTCTCCGGCAAGTCCGCCTCCCTGGTGGGAGACCGTTATATTGATAACCATACTGTCCGGCTGCAGGAGATCCCCCTCTCCCATCGCTTTGAGGGATTCACGGTCTCTGTCTACCAGACCATATGGAACAACGGACACAATGTTCTCTACATCTTTGATTGTATGTCTGAGCTTCAGACAGCCTGGGCCACAGAT
>JBGUIF010000151.1:0-21755 GCA_045112755.1 Anaerobutyricum sp. | reverse complement strand
TTCTGCTTCCCGGATTCGCACTGCAATCTCCTCATCATATCTGCAAATTGAACCAATACTATCCTTCAATGCTGACACGGCTATTCCAGCCATTGAATTAAGGACTTGACCACATCTTTCAAGCGCAAGGGAAGGACTCCCCAGCAAACGAGCATCCAGTTCCTCTGTCTGTTCAATTACTTCATTATCGGGAATCATCTTTTTGACAATTCTTTCAAGCATGCCTGCAAGTGGAAGCATCAGCAACGTGCATAGGATATTAAAAACAGAATGACATAAAGCTATTCCCATCAGGCTAGCTGATTCTCCAAGGATAGCCGGAACTGCCATAGCCTTCACTATACAGAATACTGTCAGCCAAACCATCGTTCCTATCACATTAAAGGTCAGGTGTACTAAAGCTGCACGCTTTGCATTTTTGTTAGCACCCACGGCTGAAATGATGGCTGTAATACAGGTTCCGATATTTTGTCCCATAATAATTGGTATGGCAGCTCCATAAGACACCGCTCCGGTTGATGCAAGCGCCTGAAGTATACCGACAGATGCAGAACTGGATTGTATAATAGCTGTTAGAATCGCTCCTGCCAATACTCCAAGCACAGGATTTGTAAATGTCACAAACATATTCTGGAACTCCGGAAGATCTCGCAGCCCCGATACAGCCCCTGACATAGCTTCCATTCCGAACATCAATGTGGCAAAACCCAAGAGAATCATTCCCGTATCCCGCTTCTTAGACTCTTTTGTAAACATATACAGAATGATTCCGATCAAAGCAAGGATCGGGGTAAAAGATGAAGGCTTCAAAAGCTTCACAAAAACATTATCGCTGCTTATTCCCGAAAGGCTCAGGATCCATGCAGTTACTGTAGTTCCGACATTAGCCCCCATAATAACATTGATCGCCTGGCGCAATGTCATAAGTCCGGAATTTACAAAACCAACAACCATGACCGTGGTTGCAGATGAACTCTGTATCACAGCAGTTACACCGAGTCCCGTCGCAAGTCCTGTGATCCTGTTTGTCGTCAGTTTTCCCAACAAAATCTTCAGCCTGTTACCTGCACGCCGTTCCAGTGCCTGCTCCATCAGTGACATTCCAAACAGGAACAAGCTTAAGCCCCCTATCAGATCGAGGATACTAAAAATGTCCATACTACTCTCCATTCTTCTGCTTTATTATAGTTCAAAAGAATAGTAGCAACTGAACATCAAATCCATTATCGGTCTCTTGTAAAATTTATGTAATATTCGCAACGAAAAAGCAGGAGCCGCAACTCCTGCTGAAATCTTTCAAACCATTATTTTCTTTTGTTTGTTTGGTAAGTATACAATAAACTCCGTACCCTTGCCAACCTCGCTGTTCACTTCAATCTTTCCACCGTGAACCAATACAGCATGTTTGACTATGGAAAGGCCAAGGCCGGTGCCACCTACTTTTTTACTCCGGCTTTTATCAACACGGTAGAAACGCTCGAAAATACGTTCTCTGCTTTCCTCCGGGATTCCGATTCCCGTATCTTTTACTTTAAGCACTGTAGTATGTGCTGTTTGTTGCACATCAACCTCAACTCTTCCCCCAGTATGATTATACTTGATTCCATTATCACAAAGATTATATACAATGCTGTACACCAACTGAGGGATCACCTTAACCGGTGCATCTGATCCTTCCACTGTAACCTCCACACCCAAAGAGGTTGCGGTGGCTTCCAGGCTATCCACGGCATTTTTTGCAATACGATACAAGTCACAATCTTCCCACTTCATCTCCAAACCGCCATTATCAAGCTTGGTAAGGTCAATGATATCCTCTACCAGTTTCGTCATTCTGGTGGATTCTTCCCGTATTTTCCCCGCAAATGGTTTAATATCTTCATCTTTCACCATCTCATTCTCAAGCAGTTCAGCATAACCGGAAATGGCATGAAGCGGCGTTTTTAATTCATGCGATACGTTAGCTGTAAACTCCTGTCTGATCAATGCAGCCTTCTCTATCTCCTTTTGATCACGCTTCAGCTGTTCATTTTGAGACTGAATACGCCTGAGCAGTGGAGCTATTTCCTTGTATTCTTCTTCATTGATATGCTGCATAGGATTATCCGGATCAATACTGTTGATTGGGTTCAGTATTCGTTTTGTAAGCCTTGACGCAAGTACAAATGACAAAGCAAATGCAATCAGAATCACAAGGCAGATTGGCTGTGCAAATCCCCAAAGCAGTGCCCAGACTGTCATTTGGACACTCGAAAGCCTAAGTACAGACCCATCTGACAGCCTGATGGCCGAATACAGTTGCTTGTCAGACAATGTATTTGAATATCTCACACTCTCACCATATCCATCAGAAATGGCTTCTTTTATTTCTTCACGCTCCAGATGATTTTCCATCTCATTTGCATTAACTGCGTTGTCAAATAAAACCGTCCCATCTGCATCAATCCACGTAATACGATAGTTCTCAGCTTCCAGGCTATTAAGATACTCCATTCCGGACATGGAGACTCCTTGTGCTGCCAGTTCGGCTTCAGTCTTTAACTGCTTTAGCTGAACCCCGGAAAAGTAGTTATAAGAAACACTCATAATAAATATAAGCGAAGCTAAAAAAACGACTATAGCGACGATCCATATGGCGTTAAATATTTTTTTATTCATTTTCCTACCCTTCCATCTTATAGCCGACTCCGCGTACGGTCTTTATCATGGTCCCGCACTCATCGAGCTTTGTCCGTAATGTTCCGATATGAACGTCTACCGTCCTGGTCTCCCCAACGAAGTCAGTACCCCAAACAGAAGCCAGAAGAATATCCCGTGTAAAAACCTGTCCTGTATTCTCAGCCAAAAGTTTCAGCAATTCGTATTCCTTCAGAGTGAGTGAGATAACCCTGTCGTTAACTGTGACCGTATGTTTCCCTTCGTCAATTACAATACTTCCACACTGTATCTGCTTCTGTTTTTTCTTCGGCGTACTGCGTCTTAACACCGCTTTTATCCGGGATACCATCTCCATCATCCCAAAAGGCTTTGATAGATAGTCATCTGCTCCACTGTCCAGTCCAATTACCGTGTCATACTCACTATCCTTTGCAGTAGCCATAATGACCGGTATTTCTTCCGTAATCGGAGATGTCCTCATCTTTTTTAAGATACTAATACCGTCTTCTCCAGGCAGCATGATATCAAGAATCACCAGCTCCGGTTTCTTTTCCTTCATCATATCCCAAAAAGCAGCCGCATCCTGAAAGCCGCAAGCTTCAAACCCAGAAGCTTGAAGCGTATAAACCATTAGCTCACGAATACTACTGTCGTCCTCCACACAATAAATCATATGAAGCCTCCTTCCGCACCTTTGTATAAACCATTTCGCCTATCGGCTCAATGTAGATACTCGTCAAAGTGTCATCCGTGCAAGTACGCTGACACCTTTCCTCGTTATTTACCATGCTATCGCTTGATTGTAAATCCTGTGATCTTTTTCTTGTAAATTCTACGTAAAGTCCCTGATACTCGTTTTCTGTGCAAACTAACAAATATAAAAAGACTGTGATAGAAAAAACTCCTGATATTAAGATTGTATCAGACTGACCTTCTTTCAAAGCTCGTTGGCAGGCCTACTTTCTCTATAGTCTGAAAATAATTTCTTCTTTAACCCTCTTCTTTTTATTGACAACAGGAGCTTTCTTCGGTGTCACTGATCCTGCAATCGATCCTCCAACTCTCTGATCCTCTTTTTTAGACCTTCGATCAAGCTGTTTTGAAGATCGAACGCCTTCTCTTTTTCGCTGATCGTCAGCTCCAGCGTTTTGATCTGGACTTCCTGCAACATGATTGCAGTCTCTCGGCTGCAGATCTCTACTTCCTTCGCTTGAAGAAAGACTTCCATCTCTTTGAGCTTTTGTTCCTGTTCTTGGATAATCCCATTCTGTTTTTCTATCCTGCTCTGGTATTCCTCTACCAGTTCTAACAGTTGCTTTGTCATCATATCCTGTTGCATATGCTTCACCCCCTCTATTAAAGATAGTTGATATCGGATCCCGACGTTCAGATTTTCGATTCTGTAACCGTGTTGCTTCGCTTACACGGACCTTATCAGCAGCTATTAACCCGTCATGCCTTTTCATGATCTCCCGAAAGCGCCTTTCATTCTCATCACGCTGCTGATCTATTCTTTGCTTAATTGAATCAATCTCTGATTCTGCTCTTGTAAGATCCCATTCTGTTTTACTAAGTCTTCGTTCTGTCTGGTCAATTGATCGACCTGCCCGGCTAATTCCCTGATCCGTTTCCCGTCCTTCTCTAATTCTTTCTTCAAGGAATGATTCTGTTTCCATAAGGCTTCGTTTTCCTTCTGCTGCTGCGACAGCAATCTGTCGTCTTCGTCGAGAAGGTTCAGAAGGGCTTCTTCTCTTTTCATCAAGGCCAAGATGTCTCTTAATTCGTCCATAGATTTCCCTCGCTTTCTCCAAGATATTCTGATACAGTTCTTCTGCTTTCTGACGGATCTCCTTCCTCAGCCGGTTGCGCTCCTTTACACCCCGATTGTACTCAGCACGTTCCGAGACGAGTCCCTTTTGTTCCATCTGCCTTGCAGCATACCCCTCATGGATGGTCGGCTCCAGGTCAAGGTCTTGCCGCATAAAACTTCGGTGATCGATCTGCTGGTCAGGTTTCAGGTAACGGTTGCAAAGGTCGGCCCAGGCCTTCCGCCAGATCTCGACATTCTCTTTTTTGTTCCAGTCATTGGAAGGCACCGATATCCTTTCCCAGAGTTTCTCCGTCCCTTTCCCTTTTCGGATCCGGACCTTCTGCAGCCCGGTAATCGGATCAATCAGAGGAATCTTGTTCCCGTCTTCATCCAGTTTGTAGGTGGACCTTTCCTTTTTGCTCCAGGAACCGTCTGGATTAAATGCCCTGGTGGTCAACATGATGTGGGCATGGGGATTGCTGTCTCCTTTATCATGGATAGCCACGTCGGCGCACATCCCTCTGGCCACGAATTGTTCTTTCACAAATTCGCCAAGGACCTGAATCTGAAGGTCGCGATTGAACTCGTTGGGCAGTGCTACCACAATCATCCTGGCAAGCCTGGCATCAGACCGTTTCTCAATCTTCTGTACAGCATTCCAAAGGACTTCCCTGTCCTGAAATTTTTCCGGTGCATGGTTCGGAAGAAATATATGTCGGAATACAACTTCCTTTTTCTTCCTGTAGTTATAGCTTAGGCCGGTTTCATAACTCCGGAGCTTTGTCCCGGAGATATAGGCTGCGGAAGCGACAGCCGATCTGCCGTCAGCCCGGCCTATGGTTTTCAGGCTGAAATGATATATCGCCATTTACTCACCTCCTGTCAGCCTGAAACCGAAGAGTGCAGAGGAATCGGAATCCTCTGCCCCTCGGAGAGCGCGCTTACGCAAGGTGGGGCTCCGCCCACCTGTAAGTGCGCCCTTGGGAGTTCTTGCAGTCCTCCCGGGAATAAAAAATGTCAGACACCTTCATTTGGATTCTTATTCCCTTCCGGGTCTCTTCGGTTCATGGCTTTTGTAAAATAATGTCCGTTCCGTTCCTGCATTTTCAGGAAGTAGAAAAGCCGGCGGTCATCGCCCTCTTCAAAGTCCCTTCCCAGGACAGATCGGACAACGCCTCCCATCACGATCTTATTGTGGGCATCCAGTTGTCTCCGTTTCTTTTTGTTTTCTGCATCCAGCCGTTTCTCTGAAGCCCTGATCCGCATGATGGATTGGCTGATCCTCTCTATGCTCTTGTTATCCTTTGCGATCTCTCGTTCCAATCTTTCTTCTTTCGTCATAAACTCCTCCTTATCTGCCTAAAGGTCGGACTGCTCACTGACCGGGATCAGTGAGCAGCTCCTCCAGCTTATCCTTTATCATTTTTTTAGGCAGCATATTAGCCTGCCTCTCAGGTCTTCTGGCATTCTTCCAGTCAGAAGGTTTAAACTTCTTGCCGGACTCGTTGTGGCGGTTGATCCATTCGCACTTTTCCTCCACGGACTTATCTTCAAGGGACGGGATTGTCCACATGCCCGACCGATGTCCCATGATACAGGAGAAGAGGATGGCCCAGTCCTTATCCCGGATCTTGCTGCCTTTAGCATTAAAGTCTATCTTCTGCCAGAAGATCTCCCAGTCTTTCTCTGTCCGGAGGACTGTTGTCAGCGCCTTTTTCTGCCGGTATAGTCGAAACTCGTCTACAGTCTCATAGGGCACTGTATCAAAATGTGCCAGCGTATAAATCTCATCCTCCACAGAAACCCGGTCCGTATGGAAGGATATCCGGTCCGGCTTTCTTTTCATGTCAAAGTCCATGCGGATATGCCGGGTTACAGGCGTCACAGCAAAGTCTTTCCCCTTCACCATGTCTTTAAAGGATGTCCATTCGTCCTTTACATAGTCTACGGTTCCTTCTCTTGCCAGAACGGCTTTCATCAGCCATACACGGTCATCGTAGGAATCACGTGGGTATCCTGACCGGGTTGAATTGTGAGCACAGACCCCGGCAAAGGCTCTGCCATTGTGCAGATAGGGAGTCCCTTTGTGATAGAGAGATACATTTCCCCGGGTTGTGAAATTCACCAGATCATTCTGTGCATGTTTGATCTCCCATATTTCAGGATCCTTCCCATCCGTAAGGAATAACCGGGCCTGCTCCATTAAGAGCCGGACCCCATACAGGTCCAGGGTCTTCAGGATCTCCTCCGGACAGTCACTGATGAAGCCATCCGTTGTCACCGAACAGGTCAGGAATCCCTTCTCATGGCATTGGTTCTGCGCCGCCAGGAGTTCCACCTGGACGATGGCCGTGATCATCATGGCCGAGACCGGATTGGTGATTGCGCTGCAGCCAAGGTCTTCCATCTGATCGCAGAAGGCCGTCCATGCCTGTTTCTGGATGACATTCTGAGCATTCTTCCCATATCCGCTGTTGACCATAGTCTTCAGGATCAGTTCCTCCAGGGATCCCTTCCCCCGTTCTTCTTTGGCCTTGTTCCTGTCGACAACCAGCTGTTTTACTGCGGCAGCCAGGCTCCGGCTTTCCCTCAGGCTCTCGTCATACCGTGTATTCAGAAAGAATCCCCTTTCACAAAAAATGGTTGCACCCAGCCTCAGTGCCAGATAGAGGAATGGACCTGCCGCATATACTCCGTTCATCCCCTTCGATGTCCTGGGATAGACCGGAACACCATCCACGTTGACAGGAATACAGGGGTACTTGACTGAGTCGGGGAATTGAAAGCGAACGTATCCCACAAAGGGAACCAGAGGATTGATCCCGCCGATTCCCTGCCAGTGGCGAATATCCAGTTCCTGATTCTGCAGTTCATATCGTATGGGACTTTCCCAGTCAATATCCGGCACCAGGCACATGGCAGTCGGATAGGCATTCTGCAGATCATAATCGAAGGTAGCCTGTGGGAAGTAGCCTACTTCACTGCAGCTGTTGTATCCCCCGTGATAGGCCTGGGAAGCGTAATACTGCACGGTGTTTGCCTTATCACTGACAGGCTCCAGGGAGGATGATTCCACATAGCCCGGTCTATCCTCCCTGGGAAGAAGGCCATGACCTACTCTTTGGAGTCCTCTGTATTTCCGGTTAAACTCCTCTGTATCTTTACAATCCATTTCTTCCATCATCCTTTCTTTCATGACGGCTGCTGTCGCCGAAGTGACAGTAACAGGCGGTGTGTTATTGTATCCGTACAGGGCTGATGTATAAAGCATGGTCACAACACTGTCCGTGGAAGCATATTCCATGAACAATGCCGGATCCTCTTCAAGCAGGCCTTTCATATCTTCCTTGGTTTCCTGCGGCAGTTCCAACTTGGGAACGCCCACGACATTTCCTAATGCTTTCAGCGATTTCATTCCTGCCGGGGCATGGCATAAGGTATCGGCAACCGACAGGGATACCGGGTAGATCGACTTATTATTGACATTTCGGTTGCTCCTGGGTGTCAAGCGTATGGGCTGCAGAGTGATCACTCCGCCCTGTACTTCCGTTAATCGACGCATCACAGCCATCTGGATATCCTGATCGAAGCTGGTGATATCGACTTTCCCTGTATGACAGACCAGGCATACCCGGACCGGATCCACCATCTGATAATCAAGATAGGTGTGGAACCAGGCCCAGTCCCTCTCGGACCGTTTCAAGAAACGGTCAGGCATCTGATCGATCCTTTCATGAGTGAATTGATGATCCCGATAAACATAGATTCCTTCCCGGCGGGCCTCCTGGAAGGAATCACACACCTTTGTGACCGGCCTCCCATTCCCTGTCCATCCGGTACAGTATAGATATCGCCGGATAGTCCGTTCATCTACGGTCTTCACTTTCAGGAGATCAAGGATCACACCCAAGGCAAGGGACAAAGACAATTCCCGTATCCCTGCCCGGAGAAAGACGATCTCCAGTAGGTCCCTTTCGTGGATCAGGGCGAATTGCCAGGAGAGGATCTGCCTCCCGTTTTCCAGGTTGACCCACTCACTGTCAAACCCTATCAGGATACAGGGCCTGTCAGGTCTTGCTGCCGCAAGACTTGGGTATTCGGAAAACCTGCCGATCTCCGGCAGGTTATTCCCAGGACATCCCGGAAATCGGATGGGGGTCAAATTCTCCTTTGGGCTTCCCATAGGGGCATTTGACCCCGTCCCGTTCAGCCTCTGTTTATGCGGGTTTTGGAAACCCTCCAATGACGACTTTTTCAAAAAGTCGTCAAGACCCGTTTTTCGGACATAGAGCCTGAAGCCCTGAATTTCTTTGATTCTGGACCCTGATTTGTAACTGCCCATCGATGTTTTTATCCATCGATTCTTCTTTAAAATCGCATCCCCGGCGTCTGCCGGTGATCTCGCACGAGCCAGTGTTTGAGCCATTTTTACTCCTTTCCGAATAACGAAAAGGGAGTGCTTTCGGTAAAAAGGGGAAATAAAAAAGCCGAGACGTACTCCCGACCTTTGAGACGGATCCTTAAGGTAAGGATCCCGGATGATTGAATTAAATGAGATTGATGGAATTCGTGATGGAATTCCGGAAAAAGGATAGATTTGATACTACTTTGATACCCATAAAAAAATGGCAAGTATCTTTGAAATACCTGCCATTTAAGCCAGTATGCGGATAACAGGACTTGAACCTGCACCGAGTTTACCCCGACTAGAACCTGAATCTAGCGCGTCTGCCTATTCCGCCACATCCGCTTACAGAATCAGATGATACCATAAAAGTTTACCCTTGGCAAGTACTTTTTTTAAACGATTCCGGAACCGGTTCCTGGACAGCCGGAAGAACTAATCGATTCACACCTATGTGTCGAACCCCATGGATGATCAGTGGTTCCTGGGGTTAAAACAGTAGAATTCTGCCACTTTGCCTGTGGAGAGAGTCGCCCGGTAACCACAGAAGGCGTCCTCGAACAACTCTTCGTCATCCCCCATCTTTTCGTAGGAGACGATATGCTTTACGGATACCAGCCCTTCCTGGCCTGAGAGCAGGAACTGGATCTCGTCGTCATCGTCATAGTAGCTGAAACGGCCTGAGTCAAAGGTGAACCACACGTCGTCAAAACGGATGGTTCCCATGATGCCGCGATAGTTTCTTATCAGAGTCAGAAATTCAGAAGTTTTTGTCATAATTATCCCTTTCTTTCGTTGATCATGGAGCAGGACTGAAATATTAAAAGCATTATACCATGTTTTGTCTGTCATGCCCAGCCTGTCGACCGGCATCCGGGATTGCAGGGAGATGCAGGGAGAATGTGGATAAAAGAAGTGAGGAACGAAGAGGAAGAAGTGGGAAAAAAGTAGAAAATTGCCCGATATAATGTTAATATATAATATTATGACAAGGAGGAGATGGATATGGCGGAAGAGAAAATGCTTAAGAAGCGGGCTGACATGGATCCTGCTTTTATGTGGCATCTGGAGGACCTCTATGAGACTGACCAGGCATGGGAAGAGGACTATGAGGACCTGACCGGTAAACTGGCAGATCTCAAGGCCTATGAAGGAAAGCTGGCTGAGGGCCCGGGAACCTTTCTTTCCTATATGAAGATAAAAGAATCTTTTATGAAGCAGTTTGAGAGGATTTTTGTCTATGCCAATCAGCGCTATCATGAGGATACCGGAAATGCATTCTATCAGCAGATGTCAGGAAAAGCGCAGATGCTGGCAGTTCAGGTCAGCAGCGCCACGACTTTTGAGGAGCCGGAGCTGCTGGAGATTGGCAGGGACAAGATTGACGGCTGGTTTCAGGATGAAGGGGCAGGAGAGGAAATGGAGGTCTATCGTCGTTTCTTCTATGAGCTGTTCCGTCTGCAGGACCATGTTCTCACCAAGGACAAAGAAGACATTCTGACGGAGGCGTCAGATGTCAGCTCAGAGATTGCCAACGCCTTTTCCATGTTTAATAATGCAGACCTGAAATTCCCCTCAATCAAGGGAAAAGAAGGGGAAGAGATTCCGGTGAGCCACGGCAGGTATACGCTGCTGCTGGAGAGCCGGGACCGAAATATCAGAAGAGAGGCGTTTTCTTCGGTTTATTCCCAGTATGGTCAGTACCGCAATACACTGGCCAGTCTCTTTCAGGCCAACCTGAAAAATGCAGCATTTTTTGCCAGAGTCAGAAAATATCCTTCTTCTCTGGAAGCGGCCCTGGACGGCGGAGAGATTCCGGTTTCTGTCTATACTTCGCTGATTGAGTGTGTCCATGACCATATGGATCTGATGCACCGTTATGTGGCGCTGCGGAAGAAGGCGCTGGCGCTGGAAGAACTGCATATGTACGACCTTTATGCGCCCATGGCGCCGGATGTGGAGATGAAGGTTTCCTTTGAGGAAGCCAAAGACATCGTAAAGAAGGCGCTGGAGCCGCTGGGGGAAGAATACGGCAGAATTTTAGCCCAGGGGATGGACGGGGGCTGGATTGATGTCTATGAGAATGAAGGCAAGAGAAGCGGCGCCTATTCCTGGGGCGCCTACGGGACGCATCCTTATGTGCTCATGAATTATCAGGATAATCTGAATAATGTTTTTACACTGGCCCATGAGATGGGACATGCCATGCATTCTTATTATTCAGATTTGAAACAGCCCTACGCCTATGCCGGCTACCGGATTTTTGTGGCGGAAGTGGCCTCCACCTGCAATGAAGCCCTGCTCATGGATTATCTGCTGGCCAGGACTGAGGACCAGAAAGAGAAAATGTTCCTCATCAATTACTTTTTGGAGCAGTTTAAGGGAACCCTCTACCGGCAGACGATGTTTGCTGAGTTTGAGAAGATTACCCACGAAAAAGTCTGGAACCGGGAACCCTTGACAGCAGAGATTCTCAATGATATTTACTATAAGCTGAACGAAGAATATTTTGGGAAGGAGATTTGTATTGATCAGGAGATTGCTTCTGAATGGTCCAGAATTCCCCATTTCTATACCCCATTTTATGTGTACCAGTATGCCACCGGATACTCGGCAGCCATCGCCATCAGCCGCCGGCTGCTGAGTCCGGATCCGAAGGAGCGGGCAGCGGCAAGAGAAGGGTATTTCCGATTTTTAGGAGGAGGCAGTTCCATGAATCCTATCGATCTGCTGAAGCTGACAGGAACAGATATGACCAGCAAGGAGCCGGTGGAATCCGCTCTGAAGTTGTTCGGCCGGCTGCTGGACCAGATGGAAGCCCTGCTGGGGGATCTGTAAGGGGAGATCGAGTGAACTGCAGGAAACGGGCTGCGGCAGATGCAGGATCGGTGAGATAAAAAAAGACAGGTTAACGTATCGGAGGAGTTGTATATGTTTGAGTTTTCCTTGAAAAAGAGCCTTTATTTTGAGTTGGATAAATATAATATGGAGGGGGCGACGGAGAAGAAGATTGACAGAAGAACGATCCGCCGTCTGGAGGTGTCCTATCCCTCCTGCCCGGAGGTTACTTCCATCACTGCGGAAATGCGGGAACTTCCTTATCTGGACCGCTATTATTTTTATATCAATGATGAGCGCGAAGAGGCTGATCTGAAGGAGTTGCCAGTGAAGCAGGTGATTTATGAATTTTACAGAGAGCATTTTCCCACTTATCTGAAAAAAGGGATTCCTGAAGATATGACAGATCAGGACATTCTTGAGTGCTTTGAGGTCTTCCAAATGCCTGATTACCGGCCCAAGCATGCATTTCCGGGACTGGTGACCCTGGAGGATATCCGGGCAGGCAATTTCCGTCCGGATGAGCGGAAGGCGGCATTCCCCGGTCTGGAGTTTCTGACCGGCCGGAAGAGAAGAGATCCGGACAAGCCTGCCATCTACGAGTATGAAGGCTATACGGAATTGAATGGAGACCGGGAGAAGTCCCTCAAAAAGATCGATGCCCTCAAGGCAAAATTCTCCAAGCAGATGGAAGCCATGAAGATTGATGAGAATCTGGAGAAAATCAATGCGGAACAGATTATGGAGGATGTGAGAACCGGTGTAATTCCGGATGACCTGGAAGGGAAAGAGTATCTCTCCAGAGATTAGTGTCAGTTAATAAAGCATCCGGATGACAGGCGGGAGGAAGAGTTGCCATGCATAGACAAGTTTCGAAACTGATATTATACAGAGACCTGGGAGAGGACAGTATTCTTCGGAATCTGGCCCGCATTTTCCAGACTTTTGAGAGCTGCCATTACCGGGAGGAGGAACTGGTTACAGACATTTACCGACAGATGAAGAAGCTGCTGGACCTGGGAACAGACTATGGGTTTGACAAGAATCTGTGGCACAACTATCTGACTTATGTCCTGGTGACCAATGAGAATTCCTTCAGTATTACCTGTGAGAAGCACGGGGCTCATGACGGCACGGTCAATCACTTTGCCAAAAATGATTTCCGGCATTTTATGAATCTGTTCCACTATGATTTCCGGATGATCGAGGAAGCCCTGGGGATTGACTGCTTTTCAACTATTTTAAATTATCGGGCCATCAGTAAGCAGGAGCGGATGTACAATAAGAACGTCAGTGAGAAGGTGAGGGCTCTTTCCGACGTGCTGGCTGCAGCGGAAAATGTGGAAGATTTTTTTAAGGCAGTCACTGATTTTTACCGGGATTATGGCGTGGGCATGTTCGGCCTCAACAAGGCTTTCCGCATCAAGTCAAAGGAGGAAGAACTGGCCTTTATTCCCATTAAAAATATGGAGATGATCACTCTGGACGACCTGACAGGGTATGAGATTCAGAAGAAAAAGCTGGTTGATAATACAGAGGCCTTTGTGGCGGGAAGGACGGCCAACAACTGTCTTCTCTACGGAGATGCCGGTACCGGCAAGTCCACCAGTATTAAAGCTATCCTCAATCAATATTATGACCGGGGACTGCGGATGATCGAGATCTATAAGCACCAGTTCAGGAATCTGTCCGCAGTGATCAGTCATGTCAAAAACCGGAATTATCGCTTTATCATTTACATGGATGATCTGTCCTTCGAGGATTTCGAGACAGAGTATAAGTACTTGAAGGCTGTGATTGAGGGCGGTATGGAGACCAGGCCGGAAAATATCCTGATCTATGCCACATCCAACCGCCGGCATCTGATTCGGGAGAACTGGTCAGATCGGTCTGACAGTGACGAGCTTCACCGGTCCGATACGGTCCAGGAAAAATTGTCCCTGGCCCATCGTTTCGGTGTTACCATCAATTATGGAAAGCCGACCCAGAAAGAATATTTTGAGATTGTAAAGAATCTGGCAAAAAAATACCCGCAGATTACCCTGACAGAGGAGGAACTGACCGCCCAGGCCAATATGTGGGAGCTGTCCCACGGCGGTTTATCCGGGAGAACGGCACAGCAATTTATTCATGATCTGGCGGGTAAAGCGACAGAATAAGAATAGAACAAAAAAAGACAGGCTCCGGCGAAGCCGGCCTGACTTAATAGCTTTGTAATAAATCGTGATAGGAAGAAGGATAATAAACCAGTATTTCAACATAATTGACTGGTTCATAAAGGATCGTAAAAAGGAGAAAGCCCATACATGGGGATATATGGGCTTCAAAAAAATATGAAAAAATCTTTAGCTACAAGAAATAGAGGGATTTCTTTGTTGCTGTACTCATGATATAGAAAAAATATGTACGAATTTTGTACAATTTGTGATAAAAAAGTGAACTGGATTTATTTTATTTAATGAATCAGAACAAAATAGTATCTTTGTACTATAAGCAGGGGAATAATCCATATGGGAGGTTTGCTATGGGATCTGTGATTGGCCGTCTGGATGGACAGGTAGCAAAAATATTTTTAGGAAATAATTTAACAAAAAGTACAATAGATTATGATAAGATGCTTCAGGATGAGAACCTCTCCGAGGAAGAGAGGGAGCGAATCAAGAAAAATCAACGGAAAAAAGAGGAGGAAGATATAATCCTGTGAGTAAAACATTTTCTAATGATAAAAATAAATTTTCTATGGATAAAGAAAATATGAATAATAGTATCTCTGTGGCCCTCGCCTATTATCAGGGAGGCACCTTCATCAAAGAACAGTTGAATTCTATTCTGAAGCAGCTGGGGGAGCAGGATGAGGTGATCATCTCTGTGGACAGTGCCGAGGACGGATCTATGGGCCTGCTGCGCAGCTATGCCCAGGGGGATTCCCGGATTCATCTGATCCGGGGACCGGGGAAGGGCGTAGTCAAGAATTTTGAGCATGCCATTAAACGGTGCAGGGGAGAGATTATTTTTCTTTCTGACCAGGATGACATCTGGGCAGATGACAAGGTGGAGAAAGTGATGGAAGCCTTTAGGAACCCGGAGCTTCTCTGCCTGGTTCATGATGCCAGGATCGTCAACAGCGAGGGAGATATTTCCGAGGACTACACCATGTTTGACTGGAGAAAGAGCGGGCCCGGTCTGGCAAAAAATTTTGTCAGGAACTCCTATGTGGGCTGCTGTATGGCTTTTCGAAGAAAGCTGGTCAGGAGGATCTGCCCCATCCCAAGATCCATGTACATGCATGACTTCTGGATCGGGATGGCCGCAGAGATGTCCGGCAAGGTACTGTTCCTTCCGGAATGCCTGCTTTACTACCGCAGACATGATGACAATATCACCGATATGAGACATGGAACGATTTCATTTATGATTAAAAAAAGAGCGAATATCATACGCTGTCTCAGATTACTTCAAAGAAGAGTGGCAGAGGAGGAACTGCGATGATTCCGGTCAACAAGTTGATTAACAGGGCAAACATGATCATCATGTCTTTTTCAATTCCGTTTTTCCTGATGATCGCAGTGATGATCCGGTTTGGGATCCAGCCATTTGGGCATAATTCCCTGGTCATCGTAGACGGACTTCACCAGTATATGCCCTTTTTCTCTGTCCTCTATGACAAACTTAAGAGCGGGGGTACTCTGTTTTATAGTTTCCGGGCCGGGCTGGGCATCAATTTTCTGGCTCTTTTTGCCTATTATTTATCCAGCCCGCTGAACCTGCTGATTCTGCTTTTTCCAAAGACCATGCTCAATGGGGCTGTCAGCATATTGATCTGTCTGAAGATTGCCCTGTCAGGGCTGACAGCCGGCATCTATTTTTCCGGCAGAGTGAAGAGACAGAGCCTGACAGTGCCTGCGGCAGCCTGCGCTTACGCCCTGGGAAGCTTTATGGTGGGCTACAGTTGGAACGTCATGTGGCTTGACGCCATCCTGATTTTTCCGCTTGTAATCATGGGGATTGAGCGGCTGGTGGAAAAAGGAGACGGCAGACTCTACTGCCTGGCACTGTTTTACGCCCTTTTATGTAATTACTATATCGCATATATGATATGTATTTTTTCCGTGATCTGGTTTTTTACATGCCATTTCAGGAAAGTCAGGGATTTTTTTGCTGCGGGAGTGACCTTTGCATGGTATTCCCTTCTCTCCGGCGGAATGGCGGCGATTCTTCTGATTCCCGCCTATCTGGGGATCAGACAGACGGCGGCAGGAGGGGATTTTTCTCTGCCCAGGCATGAGTTCCTCACCAGCTTTCCTGATCTGATCAACCGCCAGTTTGCCTTTTCGTCGCCCATCAGCCACGACAATTTTGACGGGAACGCCAACCTGTATGTGGGGGCATTCGTGGTGCTGACGGCCTTTTTGTATCTGCTGAATCAGAGGATCTCTGTCGCTGATAAGGTAAAAAGACTGCTGATTATGGCGCTGTTTTATCTGAGTTTCAGTGAGACCGTCCTGAATTTTATCTGGCACGGCTTTCATGATCAGTACGGTATACCCAACCGGTTCTCCTTCCTGCTGGGCTTTGTGCTGCTGACCATGTTCGTCGATTGCTTCGACCATGACCGGGGGATCAGAAACTGGCATGTGGGCATCGCCTGCCTTGCCTCTGTGGGACTGATGGCCTGGGCCAGACAGAAGGGCACGACTCCCCTGGATGATTCTGTTTATGGCATTATGGGAATGCTGCTGCTCCTGTATGGTATGCTGCTATTCCTGCAGATTCTTTCTCCCAAAAGGAGAATCTGGTACAGGGCGGCTTTTATGTTTACGATTATTGTGGAAATGTGTGCCACATCGGTGGTGGGATTTGCCTATAACGGCCAGATTGATGTGAACAAATTCTTCTCTGGCACCAAAGACGGCTACAGGGCAGCCAAGGACCTTGATGACGGCAGTTTTTATCGCAGTGATCTGGCAGGCACCCTGATGGTGGATGAAGCGACCTGGTATCCCCTGCGGACAGTGGGCCTGTTCGGGTCCACAGCCTCCGAAGGCATGGTCAATGCCATGGACAGCATGGGTTTTTATACCGGCTGCAATGAGTACCTCTACAGGGGGGCTACGCCCATGACAAACCTGCTTCTTGGCGTCAGGTATCTCTACTATCATCCGGAGGACAAGCTGAAAACTGACTTTGAAAAGGTGGGCAGCTATGGCCAGTTCAGGGTATATCAAAATAAGAGACCGGTCTCTGTCGGCTTTTTGGCGGATGACACGATCCGGGACTGGGATAACAGCAGTGCCTACCCCTTCCGTGTACTCAACGAGTTGAGTTTGAGCGGATTTGGTTACTCGGATATTTTCCTGGAACAGATTGTCAATGATCCCGAGACCAACCTGTGCACTGTGAAAAAGACCAATGACGGGGAATATTATTTTGAGCTGAAAACGGCAGATCCGGACAATATCGTATTCACTCTTGATGTGGATAAGACCTGCAGACGGTATTTCCTTCACTATGACGGGACGCAGGTGGAAAATGCCGAGATCTCTGTCAATGAAAGGACCGTCTATTCCGGTGACTATGATGGAAGAATTATGCCCTTGGGCGCCGTGGAAAAGAACGATGTAATCACAGTGAGAATGCAGATGAAGGAAGAGGATATGAGCGGCTATGTCCGACTATCTGCATCCTATCTTGATGAGGAGATGTACGGGGCATTTGAGGATGAAGTGGTGGACGAAAGACTGTTTCAGGTCAAAAGCTTTACGGAGAGGTCTTTTGAGGGAACTGTCGTGGCCGATGAAGAACAGCTTCTCATGTTTTCCATCCCCTATGATTCTGGCTGGACAGTTCTTGTGGACGGAAAGAAGACTAAGACCGAGAAAATAGCCGATGCTTTTCTGGCTGTTCCCGTAAAAGAGGGAGCCCATAAGATCTCCATGTCCTATATACCGGAAGGCTTCAGCTTGGGCTGGAAGATATCCCTGGTCTGCCTGCTGCTTTTCGCAGGCTCCTGTTTCCTGACAGTCAAAAAAAAGAAAGCCAGAAAAAAACGGCTGGACGACTTTATAGAGTCAGTGACTGAAATGCAGCTGTGAAATTCGTAAGAAATGGAACGAAAGGCCGGGATTGTCTTACCTGGCTGTTTTATGATAGAATACGAGAGGATTATAGTGAGATGAATAGTTTAGAACAATCAGAGAAAATTAGAATGAGAATAACAAGAGAATAACAATGTAGAAGGGTGGATAAAGATTATGAATAGCAAAAAAAGCATTTTAACGGTCCTGCTGCTGGTTCTTACTCTGGCAGCGGGAACTGTTCTTCCGGGAATTCCGGCAAAAGCCGACAGTGTATCAACCCCCTATCTTGCCTTGGGTGCTGATTTGACACCCGGGGAAAGGGAAACGGTATTTTCTTTATTGAATGTGGATCCGGATGAACTGGATGATTATAACGTTCTTTATGTGACCAACAAGGATGAGCACAATTATCTTGATCAATACATATCCTCTTCCGTCATCGGAACAAGAGCCCTTTCCTGTGTATTGATTCAGAAAAGGACTGAGGGCTACGGCCTGCAGGTGACAACCCACAATATTACTTACTGTACGCCGTCCATGTATATTAATGCCCTGTCCACTGCCGGAATTACAGACTCCAGAGTGGTGGTGGCAGGACCATTCCCAATCTCCGGCACCGCGGCCCTGGTGGGAGCAATGAAGGCCTATGAGGATATGACCGGGGAAGAGATTACGGAGGAGTTCCAGGATGCTGCCATGAATGAGCTGGTGGTGGAGGGACTCCTGGGAGAGTCCTTCGAGGATGGTGAAGATGATGCAGCGGACGCGGAAGTGGAAGAGTTTATCCGTGAACTGAAGCTGGAAGTTTCGGAAAGAGAGTTTAATGAAGAGACAGAGCGCGAGGAAATTGAAGATCTGATTCGTCAGAAGGCAACAGAGCGCAATCTTGAACTGTCCCAGGAACTCCTCGACAAGATTGCTGATCTTATGGAGAAGATCGACAAGCTTAATCTTGATAAGGAACAGATTCAGAAGCAGACAGAGGTAATTACAGAAACTCCGGAGGAAGCCTCTTCCAATGAGACAAGTACACAGTCCACACAGCAGGCAGGAGACAGCACAGAAGCGAATACATCGGAGCAGAAAGAAGATCCTGCTGCATCCACCGAGGGTAATAAGTCTGGGGACACTGCTAAAACGGAGAATCAGGACCAGACTCTGATTCAGGGCCAGGAACAGCTCGACAGCTTTAATGCCTTTTTCCAGGATGAGGATAAGACTCTGGCACTCCTGACGTCCATTCAGGATGATATCAGCAAGGCCCAGGCTGAAGACAGCACCGATGCAGAGCTGACCCAGGATCAGAAGAGAGAGATCGTCAAGAAGGAGTTCATCAATCATGGCGTGATTCCTGCGGAAGAAGCAGAGGCGGAAGGTGCAGATTTATCTGCCTATGACAGTCAGATCGATAAAACTGTGTTGATCATCGACAATATTGATTTGTTTAATCTTGACCTGGAGGGTTACAGAGAGAGGACGGCTTCCACAGATGCTGCCAGCCCTTCTGCAGCCGATTCATCCCAGACATCGTCAGAAGAAGGATCAGAGCAGGCCGGCAAGGCAGATGGGGCGGAAGAGTCCAGTCAGACCGGCGAGACAGAGGAGTCCAGTCAGACCGAGTAAAAGGGATGGGACAGACACAGTGTTTACTATAACCAAAAAGCCTGTGCTCATGATGATATGCCTAAAGGTATATGATCAAAGCAGCAGGCTTTTTTCATCAAAGCTTGATGGGGACTTCCTTTTATTCAGAGGGGGAGCCGGAAATCGCTTCCGTTGGGGGAAGTTGATCAGGAGGTGGGATATCAGCTATGGCAATTATATATATCGTAGAGGATGAGAGCAGTATTCTGGAGATTGAGACCATTGCTTTAAAAAGCAGCGGACATACCATCAGCGGATTCGAAAATGGCAGCGATTTTTTGAAGGCGGTGGCAAAACAGCGGCCGGATCTTGTTATATTGGACATCATGCTGCCCGACATGGATGGGTTTGATCTGCTGAGGAATCTGAGGAATAATTCTGCCACGAAGAAGCTTCCGGTGATTATGGTCACAGCCAAAACCTCGGAGATTGACATGGTCAGGGGCTTGGACTCGGGTGCTGACGATTATATCAGAAAACCATTTTCTGTGATAGAACTGATCACCCGGGTCAAGGTCTTACTGCGGAGAATAGAACCGTCGGAAGAGAGCGTTTTTGTCGTGGATAATATCACCCTCGACGATGTGCGTCATATGGTTACTGTGGACGGGAAACAGGTGCCTATGACTTTCAAAGAGTTCGAGCTTCTTAAATATCTGATGAGGAATCCCAATATTGTCCTCTCCAGAGAAAAGATTATGAGCCATGTCTGGGAGATGGACTTTGAGGGAGAATCAAGGACTGTGGATATGCATATCAAATTTATCCGTAAAAAGCTGGGAGATGCCGGCAAACATATCCGCACAGTCCGGAATGTGGGGTATGTGATTGATGAGGAGCCAAGAGGGTAATCTATGAAAAGAAGGATAAATATCTATTTAATCGTTATTGCGTCAGCAGCTGTTCTTCTGACTATGCTGGTCACGACATTTGTTATCTATGATATTTATCATAAACAGGTGCAGAACGATCTGCGCAGTATTGCTCAGATTATACAATGCAGTGCCATAGAGGGTGAGGAAGAGAGCGAGATCAGGAGAATCAAAGTGGAGAACCTCCGTCTGACCTGGATTAACGAGACTGGCGAAGTTCTTTTTGACAATGACGTGGATATCAAGGAGATGACCAACCACCTGGAAAGACCCGAGATTGCTGCCGCTCTGAAATATGGGGAGGGGGATGCGACCCGGCGGTCAGAAACCCTGCAGAGAAACACTTATTATTATGCGATAAGGCTCAATGATGGGAGTGTGCTCAGAGTATCCAGGGAAGCTGACAATATCTATAGTTTCCTTGGCAGCGTCTTCCCTTTGATGACCGCGATTCTGGCAAGTCTTATTATCCTGTGTGTTATCGTCGCTCACTTTATGACCCAAAGTATCATCCATCCTATAGAAAAGCTTGCATCCGATCTTGATGGCGCCGGCCCGGATTATACCTATAAAGAAATGGTGCCGATCATTGAAACGATTCGAGGCCAGCATACGGATATACTTAAGGCATCAACCATGCGCAGGGCTTTCACGGCAAATATTTCCCATGAGCTGAAGACGCCGCTCACTGCGATTTCCGGCTATGCGGAATTGATGGAAAATGGGATGGTGGAAGAATCTCAAATGAGGGAGTTTGCCGAGAAAATCAACAAGAATTCCAGCAGGCTGCTCAAACTTATAGATGATGTGCTGCGTCTTTCCCAGTTGGATGAGACAGAGTCCACCCCTTCCATGGAGTATTTTGATCTTCTGGCGGAAGCCGAGTACTGTGTAGAGGGATTAAAAGATTTTGCCCAGCAGAATAACGTTTCCATCACTTGCAGCGGCGAATCTGTGACACTCCATGCCAACCGGGATATGATCGAAGAACTGATCAATAATCTCTGTGTAAATGCAGTGCGCTATAACAAAAAGAACGGTGAAGTGAAGGTGAGTGTCCACAATCTGTCTGATCAGCCGGTCCTCACCGTGGAGGACACGGGAATCGGTATCCCCCAGGAACACCAGTCCAGAATCTTTGAACGATTCTACCGGGTGGATAAAAGCCGCTCAAAAAAGAGCGGAGGAACCGGCCTTGGACTGGCCATCGTCAAACATATCGTGGAGTTTCACAATGCGACAATTATATTAAACAGTGCAGAGGGTGAAGGTACTCAGATCCGGATTCTTTTCTAGGACTGCTGGAAAGGGATCCGGGTTTTATTATTATCCCAAATCATTGTTTTGCTATAGTGCGCATTCTTTTTTTACCAGAAAGATGGGAAAATCTGTAAAATATTATAAATTATAGTAGACAAAGAGAGAGAAATATGGTAAATTATGGAAAATCA
>JBGUIF010000150.1:0-3999 GCA_045112755.1 Anaerobutyricum sp. | reverse complement strand
AACGGCAACAGAAGAAAGTCCCCAGGGATTTATGATCATGGCAGCTGTTATGGCCGGTGGTATGGTTCCTCCGATCGCCATTGCCATCTCCTCCTGGCTGTTCAAGAACAAGTTCACTGATAACGACCGTAAGGCTGCACCGGTTAATGCCATCATGGGTCTCTGCTTCATCTCTGAGGCAGCTATCCCATACGCAGCAGGAGATCCGGGTCATGTTATTCCTTCCTGTGTCATCGGTTCCGCAGTAGCAGGCGCATTATCCATGGCATTCGGATGTACACTGAGAGCACCTCATGGTGGATTGTTCGTTGTACCGACCATCGGCAACCCCTTCATGTATATCGTAGCCCTGCTTGTTGGTTCTCTGGTGGGTGCCGTTCTTCTCGGCGTTCTGAGAAAGCCGGTTGCCCAGAAGTAAGAATGAGTTGAATTCCATAGTTCCGGACATCATAAACGGATTCAATGGACCAGAGGCTGCCGCTGTAGCGGCAGCCTTTTTTCGCGTAAAAACCGGGAACATTCATGTTCTGACCATGTCCGCTGTGCCGGCCGGCACAAAAATTTACCTGTCATAGAAAGCTCATTTTGTTGACTTTCGGTAAACAAAATTTTATAATATATTTAATCAAATTGAATCATCATGTTGAAGTACTGAATGCCTGTCACGGGCAGTTTTGAAAGATTATTTGGGAGAGGGGTCTATATGCGTTCAAAAGGATTACCGTTTGAGGGAATAAAAAATGCCAGAGATCTTGGGGGTATAGTGACAAAGGACGGCCACGTGGTCCGCAGGGGAAAGCTGATCAAGAGTGGTTCGATCTGTGATGCGACAGGAAATGATCTCCGGATATTGATGGATGATTATAAGCTTAAGGTTGTTGTGGACCTCAGAACTGAGATGGAGAGAGAGAAGATGCCGGATCCCTGCCTTCTCGGCGTGGCACAGATCTGGAATCCTCTGTTCAAGTCTGACACACAGGGCCTGGGTGTTTTCAAGGCAGATTCCAGCGATATACTCTACAATCATCTGAAATCGATTTTTGTTGTGAGCAGCAGAAATGATGAAGCGCTGGAAGTGGCAGTTCAGCAGGTGCAGGACATGATCCGAAAGGAGAATTTCCGCCCGGAAGAGTACATGCTCAGACTCTATCAGAAGTTCATTAACAATCAGGTTGTTCAGAAGCAGGTTAAGCAGTTCTTCTCTCTTTTGACAAACAACCGGGGAGGAGCCATCCTCTGGCACTGTTCTGCCGGCAAGGACCGGGCAGGCATGCTGACGGCTCTGCTCCTCTATGCTCTCGGCGTGTCAAAAGAGACGATTATAGAAGATTATATGGCTTCAGCGGAATCATCAGAGGATGCTGTGGAGTACATTCTTGACAGGTTGTTCCCGGGCAAGGACTGCCAGAGCATCTGCTACAGGGAAATAGCTAAACAGATCTTCAGTGTGAGGGCATGCTATATTGAGTCTTTCTTTGAGGCCATCGAGAGAGATTATGTGAGCATCGATAACTACCTGCAGAAGGCCATTGAGATTCATGTGGATAATATTGTCAGACTGAAGACGCTTTATCTGGAGTGATTTCCGGCATCAGACATGAGGATGTCCGGAGACAGCGGGATGAAGCTGGGACATAAATCAGTATTTTAAAGACAGTGCCGGGGATAAGGATTTATTCCCGGCATTTTTTAAGATTATCTGGGAGAGTGATTATATTGAGATTCGAAGTGAGTACCATTATGGGCAGAGACCAGGTGATGGAGCTTGTATTTGGAAACAGCTGCAGACCTTTTGATATATTGGGCAGACATATGGTAAAAGGCGGTCAGGTAATCTCTGCCTATCATCCGGATGCGGTTTCCATGGAAGTCATCGATGAGCAGGGCCGGCACTATCCCATGGATCAGATTGAACGGCAGCCTGTATTTGCAGCTTATTTTGCCAAGGAGAAGGCTTTTGAATATCAGATTCGCATGGATTTTGCAGACGGGAACAGCTACATCAGTCCGGATCCCTACTGCTTTCCGGGTCGGATCAGCAAAAAAGAAGAAAAGGAGTTCCTGGATGGCAGATGGGCAGACGCCTACCATAAGCTTGGTTGTCATCCCTGCAAGTGCAAAGGCGTGGAGGGCATGTACTTTGCTGTCTGGGCACCCTATGCCAGAAGGGTCAGCGTTGTGGGAGATTTCAATTTCTGGAACGGTATGATCTACCCCATGCAGAGGCTGGACCAATCGGGAATCTTTGAACTCTTTATCCCTGGAATCACCAGGGGACAGTATTATAAGTTTGAGATTAAAAACGCCCAGGGAGAAGTATTCCAGTGCTCAGATCCCTATGCAGTGATCACAGAAGGCCATGAGAACGGAGCCTCCAGGATCTATGACATGAGTCTCTTTCACTGGACGGACCGGGAATGGATGGCGGCCAGGGATGTCTCCCGAATACGGAAAGAACCGGTATCCTTCTGCGAGTTTATGTTTTCTGAACTTGATTACCCGGAAGAATATGTGCGGGAGACTGTTCTGGGAGCCGGCTTTTCCCATATCATTATGGCAAATCTCCGGACCCATTCCGGACATACGTTGGAGAATCGGGAAAACAAGTCACATGACATCTCTGATCAGAAGGGGAAGACCGGCCGGAAGATCAGCTTTTTCGAGCCTCTTTACACGACCAATACCCCGGATCGGATGCGTGGGTTTATCAATCGCTGCCATGGACAGAATATCTCTGTTGCCCTGGAGATCACTCCCGACTATTTTGAGAGAGGACAGGCTTCACTCCTCAGCGTTGACACCTGCCCCAGCTGGGAGTGCAGCCAGGAAAGCCTGGAAGAGTGGAGAAAGAGGAGGGTATCCTTCTGCTTCAACCGTAAGCCGGAGTTCAGAAACTATATTCTGACGAATCTTTTATTCTGGATCAGGGAGTACCATGTGGACGCAGTGGTATTCCGGGGAATGAGCAAAGTGATTTTGGGGAATGAAGGACGGTTCGGTGATGTTGAGAACAGAGGCAGTGAGAAAGATACAGAACTGCTTCTGGCCTATCACAGCTTCCTGCAGGAATTGGTCAAGGAGCTCAGGGAGGAGGAACAGAATCTGCTCTTCGTCGGAGAGGAACTGCCGGGGCTGGCATTTTTGGAGAAAGCATCAGAGCTGACCTGGAACTACACAGTTTATGAGAATCTGGATGCTTATCTGAACACAGCGCAGGACCGGCGTGCCGGAGAGTTTTACCGCCTGTCTCTGCCCCAGATGAGAAGAGATATGAGAACCAGTATTCTCAGGCTCAATGAAAACTGGGATAAAGAAAGGAGCCGCTATCCGGTTGACAATCTGGAGACAATTGATTATGATATTTTGACAGACAAAAAGATGTCCCTGGGCTTTATGATCGGGATGCCCGGAAAGAAATCCTGGGTTCTTCATGGTTTTCATCGGCCTTTTCATCAGAGATATCTTGAGGACCTGCTGGATCTTTACCGGAGTTTCCCGGCACTCCATTCCTATGAACCTGACAGAGATTCTTTAGAGTGGATCAATTGCAGCGACGCACAGAAGGGAGTCTTAAGTTTTATACGATGGGCTCCGGATATGGAGAAAAATCTGCTGTTTATCTGTAATTTTTCCAAGGAAAGCCGGGACGGCTGCAGGATCGGTGTGCCTGGGCCGGGAGTTTATGAACTTGTGAACAGCAGTGATTTCATTGAGTACGGCGGTCAGGGGCGAAGCATTTCCCAGAAGATTACCGCTGATGCCGTGGGAAGGGATCTGAGAACGTGGTCAATCTCCGTGGAGATTCCGCCTCAGTCCACTTTGATTTTCTGCTTCGGTGACGTACGGACAGGTTCAGAGCCGGATCCAAAGAATGAATAGACTTTAGATAATGATATTGAGAGTAAGGAAGGTGTAGAAATGGGAGATTGTTTATTCTCTAATATAGCCAAGGGGAGTATTCCGCCAAAGACGATTTATGAAGACAGCCATTTCAGGGTA
>JBGUIF010000149.1:0-6503 GCA_045112755.1 Anaerobutyricum sp. | reverse complement strand
AAGGATCCCCATGTCCTGTGTTATGTCAGTTGTTGGCATCTGTTCGTCTGATGACGGACTTAAGATCAGTCCGTCCCAGAACGCACAGACACCACCAAATGACAAACACGATGGACATGGGGATCCTTATCTTATCCTCAAGTTCCTGATCCGCTTTAGTGCGGCAGCCCCTTTTACGTCAAAAGAGGCCGCCGCTTTAATGCGGCAGCCCCTGATGAATTTCGTATTTTGTAAATAATGGCTGTCAGACATTTCCATCATCGGAAAATGTCATTTTTATACAACCACAAAGAACTTGATGAGGAAGAGGGCTGAGATGATGTAGGTCAGGAGAGATACATCCTTAGCCTTTCCTGTGAATACACTGATGATCGTGTAGGAGATCATGCCCAGTCCGATGCCGTGGCCGATGGAGCCTGAGATCGGCATGGCGATCAGCATCAGGGAGACAGGTACGATCTGCAGAGTATCGTCAAAGTTAATGTTTTTCAGTCCGCCCAGCATGATGATACCAACATAAATCAGTGCGGATGAAGTAGCAGCCGCCGGAATCAGAGCAGCGATGGGTGCAATAAAGGTGCAGGCCAGGAAGAGGAGTCCGGCTGTCAGAGCTGTGAGACCTGTTCTTCCGCCGGCTTCCACGCCTGAGGCGGATTCCACAAAGGTAGTTACTGTGGAAGTTCCGGTGCAGGCACCGGTGATGGTTCCGATGGAATCGGAAATCAGGGCTTCCTTCATGTTGGGCATGTTGCCATCCTCG
Source organism: Anaerobutyricum sp. (assembly GCA_045112755.1). Classification (GTDB taxonomy): domain Bacteria; phylum Bacillota; class Clostridia; order Lachnospirales; family Lachnospiraceae; genus Anaerobutyricum. The sequence goes on along the minus strand of JBGUIF010000149.1, from coordinate 5,743 downwards.
TCGATCATGCCGGCACGGCTGGCTGTTCCCACCAAAGTACCAATGGTATCAAACATATCGATCATACAGAAGGTGATAATCAGGGTGACAGCAGTGAAGATGCCCATTCTCATAAAACCGCTGAAATTGAACTTAAAGAAGGTGGTGTCCATCATATCTTTGACCGGAGGAACAAAGGATGCACCCTGAAGGGCTGCAAAGGGGTTCGTGTGCAGGAAAGCTGCCTCGCCGATCCAATAGACCACAGAAGCGCAGAGCATTCCCAGAAGAACAGACGCCTTGAAGCCTTTGTTGGACAGGATGATGATGACAAACAGACCTACAAACATAGTGACTACCGTGAGTACCATGCTGACATAACCTGAACCCATGGTGTCATTGGCTACACTGGGGGTCAGGGCACCGAAGAAGTCTCTCATGGCATAGAAAGGACCGCCGTTTTCGGAGTAGATTCCGGCATTGGAGCCTACGCCGATGTTTAAGAGCATGAGTCCGATAGAAGGAGCGATACCCAGACGGACCGCCAGAGGAATGGCATCTACGATTTTCTCACGGATATTGAGGACCGAGAGAATGATGAATACGATACCTTCAATCAGGATAATGCAGAGGGCTGACTGGAAGGATACCAGGTAGCTGGTACCGCTGATGGCGGCAATATTGGCCACAACAACGGCAAAGAAGCTGTTTAGTCCCATTCCGGGGGCCATGACAAAAGGCTTGTTGGCAAGAAAGGCCATGGTAAGAGTTCCGATGGCGGAGGCGATACAGGTGGCCATGAATACGCCGTTCCAGAGATTCTGGCCTTCTGCGCCAAAATTTGTTAAAAGGTTAGGATTCAGGGCTATGATGTAGGCCATAGTCATGAATGTGGTGATACCTGCCACGATCTCTGTTTTGACCGTGGTGTTGTTCTCATTCAATTTGAATATTTTTTCCATGGTTGTCTCCTCTCCTTACATGGGGATCTGGATGCTGACTCTCCAGCAGCCGCCCCTTTAAAACGTTTGAGCTATGATTATAGCACGATTTTTTCATTTTGTTAACGTGTGAAATGACAGAAGTCCAAAATTTGTACACAATTGCGGAAATATACTACTTTGGATTTGCTGATTTAGATATATTTTCGAATGAAAAAAATGGACGATGTCATTCTATTTTGCTATAATAGCACCAAAAAATTTGTATGCTGAAAGAAGGGACTGACATGGATACTCTTGAAATATTGAAAGATCTGGCGATAATTATTATCAGTGCAAAGTTTTTTGGCCTGGCGGCAAGACATTATAAAGCGCCGCAGGTGGCAGGAGAGATTATTGCCGGACTTCTGATTGGACCCTCATTGCTGAATCTGGTACAGAATAATGATTTCCTGGCTGGAATGGCTGAAATAGGAGTGATTCTCCTTATGTTCAGTGCCGGACTGGAGACGGATATTGATAAGTTGAAGAAATCGGGATTAAAGGCCACTATGATTGCCATTGCCGGAGTTACGATTCCTCTGATTCTCGGAACCATACTCTACATGTGTTTTTATGGATTTTCTGCACCGGGTTCCACCGATTTCATTAAAGCTGTCTTTATTGGTACGGTACTCACCGCCACGTCGGTCAGTATTACGGTACAGGTACTAAAAGAACTGGGAAAGGTTTCCACGGAGGTGGGGACCACCATCATGAGTGCGGCCATTATCGATGATATCATAGGAATCGTGGTGCTGACAGCAGTACTGAGTTTAAGGGATCCCCACGTAAATCTTGGCATGATCTGCATCAAGACAGTGCTGTTTTTCGCGCTGTCGGCAGTGGTGGGCGTGATCATCTTTAAAATCATGGCTTTGATTGACAAAAGATGGCCGCACACCAGGAGAATCCCAATCATCGGAATGTCCATTGCCTTTATTTTGTCCTATGTGGCCGACAAATATTTCGGTGTCGCTGATATTACCGGTGCCTACGTGGCCGGTATCATCCTGAGTTCCCTGGATGACTCCGCCTACATTGACAGAAAAATGGACATCAATTCCTATATGATTTTCGGCCCGGTCTTTTTTGCCAGTGTGGGACTGCAGACGAATCTGAGGGCCATCGATATGACAACCCTGGCTTTTTCCGCAGCTTTTGTTGTGGTCGGTCTTCTGGGAAAAGTAATCGGATGCGGATTTACAGGAAAGGTGTTGAAATACAATAATTCAGACAGCCTGAAAATTGGCGTCGGCATGATGACCCGGGGAGAGGTCGCTCTCATTGTGGCCCAGCGGGGTCTCAAGGCAGGGATTATGGAAAGCAGATATTTTACAGCGGTGATTCTTCTGATTATTATCAGCTCCATCCTGACGCCTGTCATTCTCAAATCCATCTACATGGCTGACGAGAAGGCTTCCTTGACAAATAAAACCGATTTAGTATAATCGAATTCATGAAAGCAATAATTTATGAATCATGCTGAGCGGACCAGCTCAAGGCTATAGATAGATTGGAGGTCAAAAGCATGGAAGGTCCGTCCGTGGAAGAGAAAATCACGACGACAGAAACAAAAAAACCTTTGACCCGTTTTGGGGAATTTGAATTACTTAAGGCCGTCGCCATTATTGGTCTGCCGGCAATCCATGTGATGGAGGAGGTTCTTGAAGGTGGGTTTGGGTCACCGGGTCTCCAGACAATAGGTGACGCTGTGATCGGACTCTGTGTCTTTGGCCCGTCTGTATTTATGATCTGTATGGGTTTCGGGATTGGAGGAAACCAGTCTTCATCTGACACCATCAAGCGGACCGGGATCCAATTTCTGCTGATCGGAGCCCTGCTCAACATTTTCAGATGGTTTCTTCCGGGGCTTTTGCAGACAATCGTGCTGCATACGCCGCTGATCGAGGATTTTGACTACTGTCTGCAGTCGGATATTTATTATTTTGCAGGGCTGTTCTTTATTACATATGCCTTTTTCAGAAAACGGAAAATACAAACGCCAGGTCTGATCCTGATCAGTATGCTGGGACTTACCTTAAATACTTTGCTTACCCCGGTGACCCATCAATATGTGACCAATGAAATAGCAGCATCACTTTTGGGCAACTTTGTTTATGTGAACAAAGGCAGCTGTTTTCCGCTCCTTTCATGGTCAATCTTTCCCAGTACAGGAATCCTGCTTGGAGAGCTGCTGAAAAAGTCTGATGAAGTGAAAAGAGAGAATTTCATGCGCCGGCTGCTGGACTTTTCAGTGGTACTGTTTATCTCCTTCACTGTTTTTCTTTGGGACCGGCATATTGATATAATGAAGACACTGGTCTCCCCGGCCAACGATTACATCACTGACCTGCCGAATGTGATTCTGCTGATCAGTCTGGCTCTGGCACTGATTTGTCTTACTTACTATCTGTGCAAGAGGATCGGATCATCGCCGTTTATGGCTTTTATGCTTAGAATATCAGCATTTATCATACCCTTCTATCTGCTGCAGTGGGTATTGGTTTCGTGGATTGTCTACCTTATGGCAATACTCCGTATGCCGGATGAATTTTTCGGGATAGGGGAGTATGTATGCACGGTGGCTGTGATCACAGCAATATGTATTTTTGTGTCATACCGGTATGGGATGAAGATCATGAAAATACTGCTTAAGATTACGACAATAAAGAAAAAACCCAAAAAAGCAGTTAAGTCATCCAAAGAAGCCTGATTCCAGATTAGTGACTGAGGCACAGATTGTCCATAAAGAAGCAAATAAAAGAGGAAGACTATGAGAAATAAGAATTATCCTTTGTATGAAGTGTCCCGGCCTTCGAGTATATCGGACATGCTGAGAACCCGGGCAGAAAAGCAGCCTGATACAGCGGCTTTCAGATATAGAAAAGGCCGGGATGAGATAGAGACAAAAACCTACGCTGAAGTCTTAGGCGAAGTGAAGAAAACCGCCTCCTGGGTTGAGCAGACCTATGGCAGGGGCAGCCATATTGCGATCATCGGAGAGAATTCCTACGAATGGATCATCGCCTTCTTTGCCATACTTACCTCCGGAAATGTAGCAGTTCCTATCGACAAGGAGCTTCCGGCTTCGGAGGTGGCATGGCTGATCAATAAGGCTGATGCCAAGGCGGCTTTCGTCTCAAAGACATACAGTGATCTGATTGAGGGCGTGGAAGGGCTGTCTTCTGCAACCTTCAAGGAACTTGTGAGTCATGAGGGCGAAAATGCGGACCAGTACCAGCTTTATGATCCGGAAGACAGTGAGCTTGCCTGCATCTTTTTTACTTCCGGCACATCGGGCAGAAGTAAGGGCGTCATGTTGACCCACGGAAATCTTTCCTGGGAGATCTATGGTCCCTCCAGTCTGTTTGATCCCGAGGGAAGCTCAACTTTTGCCGTGCTTCCTTTCCATCATACCTTCGGATTTAACGTGGCCATTCTTATGGCTTACAATTACGGGGTAACGATCTTCATTAATAAGAGCCTCAAAAGGGTCCAGGACGATCTGCCTGTGGCTAAACCGGATGTGATTATGCTGGTTCCTCTGTTTGTCGAAGTATTCTATAAACAGATTATGGACGGGATCAAAAAAAGTGGCCGTGAGAAAAAGGTTGCTTCCGCTGTCAGATTCAGCAGTCTGCTGCTCAAAATCGGAATCGATGTAAGGCGCAGGTTTTTCAGGGAAATTATTGATAATTTCGGCGGAAATCTCAAGTATATTATCTGTGGAGGAGCTTTTCTGGACCCCTTCTATGTTAAGGAGTTCAGGAAATTCGGAATTGAGATTCTGAACGGGTATGGCACAACAGAGTGTTCACCCTGCGTGGCGATTAACCGTAATTATTTTAAGAAAGACGGCAGTGTAGGTCTTTTGATTCCGGGCATGGAAGCCAGGGCCTCATCTGAAGGAGAGATTGAGTTTAAAGGTCCTGTGGTCATGAAGGGTTACTATAATGATCCGGAAGGGACTGCAGAAGTCCTGCATGACGGCTGGTATTCCACCGGTGATTTAGGCAGCGTGGACGAGGATCATTTCATTTTCCTGACCGGAAGAGTGAAGAATCTTATCATTCTCAGCAACGGAGAAAATATCTCTCCCGAGGAGCTGGAGAACGATTTTCACAGGGATTCTGCTGTAAATGAAGTGCTGGTTTATGAAAAGGACCACAAAATTATTGCGGAGATATACCCGGATGAAGAACATATGGGAGATACAGATTATTTTGACGCCCTGATGAAAAAGGTTAATGAAGGGCGTCCCATCTATAAACAGATTGCAGCCATAAAACTCCGGGATCAGGAATTTATCAAAAATACAAGCCAGAAAATCGTAAGGTATAAAAATATCCCACAATAGTAAATAATAAGAAGATAATAATATTCATCAATAAAAAAGGAGAAAGAAAATGTTTGATAAAACTGTAGAAATTCTTAAAGAGTACATTGACAATGAAGAAATCGAGATCACCAAAGACAGTGACCTGGTGGATGATCTGGGCCTCAGTTCACTTGAAGTAATCAACATTGTCGCAGCTTTTGAAGATGAGTTTGGTATCGAAGTGCCTGACCGTATTATTCCTACGCTGCGCACAGTTGGTGATATCGTGGATTATCTGGAGAAGAATGTAGAGTAGAAATAGTGCCGGCTTTTTTACGTCAAAGGGTCTGCCGCTTTCGTGCGGCAGACCCTTTTGTGTTATGGGCTTTAGCCTGTTGAAGGGTATGGAGTTTTTCGCGTTCCGAAAAATGGAATACCCTGAAATAATAAACCACCCGCTAGG
>JBGUIF010000148.1:0-10969 GCA_045112755.1 Anaerobutyricum sp. | reverse complement strand
ATATCAAATACCAGGAAAATGCAGGAAAGAATACTGAAAGCGGCCTGCCGGTCCGCTTCTATCTTCTCGGTTCCAAAGGGAATGAAGCGTCGATTAAGGGCAGTATTCTCAAAACCTTCTGCGGAAGTTCAGCCACCTATATTTTCTATCAGTGCGCCACTCAGGAAGATCTTGATAATAGAAAATATGATGATTCTCTGACTCTGACCATCAACGGGAATAACCAGAAAACCATCATGGACGAGACAGTGATTGATGAGAATATGTATCCGATCAATATTATCCGTCAGCACCAGAAGGTACTCGGAAGCTTTACGCTGTCCGGCGCGGATGACATGGTGAAAAATGGCAAGGTAGGCCAGGGGAATATCCATCATTTTTATACTTCTGCAACCTATTCTGACGGGACAAAGATTCAGGGAATCAAGGTAGTCTATGCTGTAGCCAATAATACATCGGCATCCACCAGAATCAGTGAGAACGGTGTTCTCACCGTGGGCGCGGATGAAAAGATTAATAATACGCTGATTGTCAGTGCCAACCTGAATGGTCATGTGAAACGTCTTGAACTGACTGTCATCAAAGATGACATCAATAATCAGGTGGAGGAAGACGAAAATGAAATGCTCGACTATGGTGCCGCAAACTCTGATGTGCATACCGTGGTGGGCGATAACGGCTCTTCGGGAAATGGAACTTCTTCAAACTCCTCTGACAGGGACAGTTCGTCTGGCATTGATGATGTTCCTGATGACAACAGGCCTACAGTTTCCATGCTGAAGGAAGAGATTCAGGAGAAAGAGGAGGAAATCTGGGAGACACAGAAAGCCATCGCTGAGGGAAAGATCAAATATAAAGAGGACAAGGCCAAGATCGCCAAAGCCACCATCAAGGCCAAATTCAAGGGCACTGTGACCAAATCCTGTACATTGGATACGATCCCCACTGACAATTCACCGGCCATCATCGTGAAGGCCAAAACCGGAATGTTTGTCCATTTTGTCGTTAATGAGATGGAGCTGGATGACGTCCAGGTGGGCGGAAAGATCAGCTGTAAGTCCTGGGCCAATTCTGAAACCTATGATGCTGAAATCACGGAGATTTCACCTTATCCCATATCCGGTGACAGCAGTGACTACGCCTACAGCATGACAGCTGCCAATCCTAACAGTTCCTACTATCCTGTCACAGCTTACGTGGAGGAGGCGGAAGGCCTCAACAGTGGAGACCAGGTCTATGTACTTTTTGATTCTGTATCCATGGGAAAGACCCAAAGTGGTCTTTATCTGGAAAAGAAATATGTCAGATCTGATGGCGGAAGCTATTATGTCTATAAGAGAGGCAAGGATAAACGTCTCCATAAGCAGAATGTGCAGGTAGGTAAATCCGTGGAGGAGTACTATGAGATCCTCAGCGGACTGACTGACGATGACTATATCGCCTTCCCCTATCCGGACAAAGATATGGTCGAAGGCGCTGAGACAGAGATTGTAGAGGCTTCCACCGATGATGGTTATGGAGCATATGATTATTAAGGAGGCGATGACATGCTTGAAAATGTAAGACAGTCCTTTCAAAGTGTTTGGGCTCACAAATTGCGTTCCTTTCTGACTATGCTCGGTATCATTATCGGTATTGCGGCCATCATTGCCATCGTTTCTATCATTAATGGAACCAACAAGAAGATTCAGGAGAACCTGATTGGCTCCGGAACGAACTCCGTCTATATCAGAATTACCGAGAGCGGTGATTTGAATTATGATATGGCCTACAATGGAATTCCCAAGGGCTTTAAGGTTCTTGATACAGATATCAGAGATCAGATCAATGAGATGGATCATGTGCTGGATGCCAGCCTCTATGTATTCCGGGAAGGCAGTGAAGATATTTTCTATAATTCCAGCCAGCTTCAGGGAGGTACTTTGGTGGGTGCGGATTCCCACTACCTTCATGCCAGTGGAAATATTATCTATAAAGGCAGGAATCTGGTGGAGGATGATTTCAAAAATTTCCGGAAAATTGCCCTGATTGACAGTGTGACATCAGAGAGTCTTTTCCCGGCAGAAGACCCCATCGGCAAGACCCTGGATATCAAGGGAGAGGTCTTTACCATTGTCGGTGTTTTCCAGCAGGCCAAAGAATTTGCTCCTGAGATTAATTCTGAGGAGGATTATGACACGTATGTCAGCGGACGAAGCAGCCAGGGTGTTGTTCTGATCCCTGATGTGAACTGGCCCATGGTTGCCCAGTTTGACGAACCACAAAATGTGATCGCTCTGGCAGATTCCACGGACACCATGACGGAGGTTGGCAAGGAGGTAGCCAGCTTCCTTAATGAATACATGGGAATTAAGGATTCGGCCAATGTCAAGTACAGGGCTGAAGACCTGACAAAGACGGCAGAGAAGACCCAGCAGCTGGCAAACTCTACCAACCAGCAGCTGATCTGGATTGCCGGAATCTCATTGCTGGTCGGCGGTATCGGTGTAATGAACATCATGTTGGTATCCGTTACAGAGAGAACCCGGGAGATTGGTCTGAAGAAGGCCATAGGTGCCAGGAAGAATAAGATTCTGATCCAGTTTCTGACGGAGGCAGCGGTACTGACCAGTACAGGAGGTATTCTGGGAACCATTGCCGGCGTTGTGGCCGCGGAGGTCTGGTCCAAGATGGAAGGGGCTCGTGTGGCCATCAGCTATCCATCCATCGTGGTAGCTATCGTATTCTCCATGGTCATCGGAATCGTATTCGGACTGCTGCCGGCGATCAAGGCAGCCAACCTGGATCCCATCGTTGCCCTCAGGCACGAATAAATGGATAAAAAAATCACCGGGTCAATTTATTGTGGCCAAAAAGAATATGAATTGATATAATAATGAGTGCTTATCTATGGATAGGCACTCATTTTAATCCGGATTATGGATTACTATTAATAAAGGACAGATAAAGGAGCATAAAATTATGGGAAAATATTTTGGGACAGATGGTTTTCGCGGCGAAGCAAATGTGACTCTGACAGTGGAGCATGCTTTTAAAGTGGGCCGTTTTATCGGATGGTATTTCAAAAATAACGATAGATGCAGGGTTGTGATTGGAAAAGATACCAGACGGTCCAGTTATATGTTTGAGTACGCATTGGTTGCAGGCCTCACTTCCTCGGGAGCTGATGCCTATCTTCTGCATGTGACGACTACGCCCAGCGTATCCTATGTGGTTCGTACAGAAAAGTTCGACTGTGGTATCATGATCTCTGCCAGTCATAATCCTTTCTATGACAATGGCATCAAGCTGATCAATTCCAAGGGACAGAAGATGGATGAGGAAACCATCCTGAAGATTGAGGATTACATTGACGATAAGATGGAGATCCCTCTGGCTGTCCGTGACAAGATTGGCCGGACCGTGGATTATGCCATGGGCAGAAACCGCTATATCGGTTATTTGATTTCCCTGGCCACCCGTTCCTATAAGGATAAAAGAATCGGCCTTGACTGTGCCAACGGCAGTGCCTGGATGATTGCCAAAAGTGTCTTCGATGCCCTGGGCGCTAAGACCTATGTGATCAATGCAGACCCGGACGGCACCAATATTAATATGAATGCAGGATCCACTCATATCGAATTCCTTCAGCAGTTTGTCAAAGACAACGGACTGGATGCCGGTTTTGCATTTGACGGCGACGCTGACCGCTGTATCGCTGTGGATGAGACAGGAATGGTGGTAGACGGAGACCTCATTCTCTACATCTATGGAAAATACCTGAAAGACCATGGCTGGCTGGCCAACAATACCGTGGTTACCACCATTATGTCCAACTTTGGTCTTTACAAGGCTTTTGATGAAGCAGGGATCCAGTATGAGAAGACGGCAGTAGGAGATAAATATGTCTATGAGAATATGGTGAAGAATGGCCATCGAATTGGAGGAGAGCAGTCCGGACATATCATTTTCAGCAAATATGCCACCACAGGGGACGGCATCCTTACTGCCATTAAGTTGATGGAAGTGATGCTTGAGAACAAGACGACGCTTCATACCCTCTGTGCCCCCGTCAGGATTTATCCGCAGGTGCTCAAGAATGTTCATGTCAAGAGCAAAGCTGAAGCCCGGGAGGATGCTGATGTACAGGCGGAGATTAAGAAAATCGAAGAAAAACTGGGTGACAGTGGCAGAATTTTGGTTCGGGAAAGTGGAACAGAGCCGGTGATCCGGGTTATGGTTGAGGCGGAGACTTTAGAAGAATGTGAGAAGGACGTCAATGAAGTTCTCGATGTCATTAAGGCCAAGGGGCACTGCCAGGATAATGAGTAAACATATTAGAGATGAATAAATACTAAATGATAAAAAACCGTGGAAACGAAAGATTTCCACGGCTTTATTCTTATCATCCTGTTTATGCCTGACGGAATTCCTCGGGGATATCTTCCTCGTCCCAGACGATACAGTCAAACTTTTTCTGTGTTCCCATTTTTATGCCGTATCCAAGGACATTATCTGTGGACCGGTCTAAAGAAAGCATGATAAAGTCAACGGCTTCCTTGTGTCTGGTTCCAACAACATAAACGTTGAAATTTTTGGTGAACTCTCCATTGAGAACGGTGAGCTCCCCTTTTTTGAGGTGTTCATCGCGTGCCGGCGCAAGCTTTCTCTTTTCTAAAGTTGTCATTTTCTTAACCTCCTAGCTTACAAGTACTATATTCTGCCTAGGCTATTATAGCACCAATCAGAAATAAAGCCAACATGGGCGAAGATGTTTTCGCCTCATGCAGGAATATGGAAAATGTCCTCCTGATTGATGAACTTATTCCCATTTAAAAGCAGAAGCAAACTTAATGGAGAGGCAGGGGCATGGTGATCCGGCCTTCGATGGCGGAGCTGGCTGCCGTGGCCGGCGACCCCAGGTAGATCCCCACTTTGGAGGTGCCCATACGCCCAAGGAAGTTACGATTGTTGGTGGCAAGAACTTTTTCTCCGTCACTGAGGATGCCCCCGGCCCGTCCGCAGCAGAGGCCGCAGCCCGGGTGGGTGATGATGCATCCGGCCTCAGCCAGAGCGGCAATGGCGCCGGATTTGACTGCTTCCATATAAATCTTACGGCTGGCCGGTGTGATAATGGTCTTGACAGCCACCTTTTTGCCTTTCAGTATGGCAGCAGCAGTTTCAAGATCTTCCAGACGGCCGTTGGTACAGGAACCAATGAATACCTGGTCAAGCTGGGTTCCCTCAAGTTCTGAAACAGGATGGATATTATCCACCTGGGAAGGACAGGCACAGACAGGAACCAGATCCTCCGCCCGGTAAGTGATGGTACGGCAGTAATCTGCATCTTCATCGGCATAGAGCCAGTCCACATCAGCCGGGGATACCTGGGAGTAAGAACAGGTCTTTTCATCGGGACGGAAAAGGCAGGCTTTGGCTCCTGCCTCAATCGCCATGTTGGAGATGGTCATGCGGGAGGCCACAGACATGGCGTCCACAGTGGAGCCGGACATTTCAATCACCTTGTAAGTGGCTCCATCGGCCCGCAGGTCGCCAATCAGGGTTAGAATTACGTCTTTGGCTGTGACATTGGCAGGAAGCTGCCCGTCGATGACAACCTTAATGGTCTCAGGAACCCGGATCCACAGTTCGCCCGTACCCAGGATGGAAGCCATCTCTGTATAACCGATTCCTGAGGAAAAACAGCCGACACAGCCATAGGTCGTAGTGTGAGAGTCCGTGCCGAACACGATATTTCCTGGCTTGGCATAGCCGGCCTCCGTCATGAGCTGATGGCAGATTCCGTCACTGCGGTGTACGTGGGTCAGTCCGTATTTTTTTGCAAAGGCGTCACCAATTTTAAAGTGTCTCACATCCTCCACTGCACTGGTGGGCACCAGATGGTCATAGATCAGTACCACTTTATCAGGATCCCAAAGCTTTTTAAATCCCATTTCTTCAAACTTGTCAGCCACAAAGGGAATGAAGATATCATGGATCATGACCCGGTCCACATTTACGGTTACAATCTGACCAGGATGTACCTTTTCGGCTCCGATGTTTCTTGCAACGATTTTTTCTATTAAAGTAGATCCCATAATTAATCCTCCTCCAGGATGCCGTTGCGTTTCTGCATGGCCTTCACCAGGCCGCCGGCATTGATGATGTCCATAAGGTTTTGGGGAAGAGGCTGAATGGGGTAAACAGTACCCTGATAATCAATGGATTCCCCCATGGTTACTGTGAGGGTGTCCCCCTCCTTCACCACATCCTGAATCTGGTCATTCTCGATGAGAAGAAGGCCATTATTGATAGAATTTCTGAAAAAAATGCGGGCGTAGGATTTGGCGATGACACATTTGACCTTTAAGGCTTTGATGATTTCAGGCGCCTGCTCTCTGGAGGAGCCGCAGCCGAAATTTTTGCCGGCAACTATGATATCTCCTTCCTCGATTTGTCCTGCAAGTTCCGGACGCAGGGGAGAAAAACCATATTTTTTCATATCCTCCACTGTGGGGAGAGCCAGGTAATCGGTGGGGATAATAATATCAGTATCAATATCGTCACCCAGAACCCAGACCTTTCCTGTGAACTGTTCCATAATATATACCTCCGATGTGTATTTAAAAATGAATTAAAGAGCGTCAGGCCCGCATATATAACCGGCGACGGCACAGGCTGCGCAGGTGGCTGCACTGGCCAGGTAGACCTTGGAGCTGGCTGCTCCGCTGCGGCCTTTGAAATTACGGGTTCCGGTGGATACCAGAACTTCATTTTCCCCGACGACACCCTGGCAGCTGCCCCAGCAGACAGAGCAGTTGGGGTTCATAATCATGGCGCCTGCCTCCATGAGATCCGTGATAATGCCTTCACGGATGGCATCCAGGTAAACGTCCTGGGAGGCGGGAGCCACAATCAGACGGACTGAAGGCGCTGCCTTCCTGCCCCGCAGCACATCGGCGGCGGCTCGGAGATCATCGATGCGTCCATTATTACAGGAACCGATAAAGACCTCATCCACCTTAATATTTTCTTTTTCCACATCCCGGCGCAGTGCAAAATTATCCACGAAGTCGGGGCGGACCACCACAGGTTCAATCTTGTCAAGATCATACTCATAAACGGCAGCATAGTGGGCGTCCTCGTCACTCTTGAACATATGGACAGCCTTCCTTCCCCTGGACTCACAGTAGGCGATGACCTTTTCGTCCGGTTCCACGATGCCGGCCTTGGCACCGGCCTCAACAGTCAGATTACAAAGAACCATCCGGTCGTTGATGGACAGGCCGTGGGCACCGTCCCCGGCAAATTCCATGATCTTATAATTGGCGCCATTGGCACCGATATCCCCGATAATGGTCAGAATCAGGTCTCTGGGATAGACACCCGGGCGCAGCCTGCCATGAAGGTTGAAACGGATCGTCTCCGGCACCATAACCCAGGAAGTTCCAGTGGTCATAGCATAGAGGAAATCTGTGCAGCCGACACCGGTGCCGAAGGCACCCAGGGCGCCGTAGCTGGTGGTGTGGGAGTCGGCACCGAAGATCAGTTCTCCGGGACAGACATAGTCTTCCAGCATGATCTGGTGGCATACTCCCTGGCCTTCGTAACATTTGATTCCGTGTTCTCTGGCAAAGTTCCGCATTTTTTTATGGGCCTGGGCCGTCTTGGGACTCTCTGCAGGGATGTTGTGGTCCATGATGAATACCACTTTGTCCGGATCAGCCACAGAGGGATTCTGCAGCTGGTTATTATACATATCGACAGTCAGATGGGTCGTCCCGTCGTTACTCATCATCCGATCCAGGATCACTGTGTGGATATCATTGGGCTTTACCTTGTCTACGCCAGCAGCTCTGGCTATTATTTTCTCACCAATCGTCATACCCATGATTTCAGTCCTCCTTATTTAAAAAGGCGATCAGGCCGCCGGCGTTCAGTATATTCTGCATATATTCAGGAAGTCTGGTGCAGGAGAAAGTCTGTCCATCAACGGTGACGGTTCCTGCAGACAGATCAAGGTCAGCCGTTCCACCGTCTTTCACATGGTCATAGAGATCCTTGCAGACGATAACCGGCAGACCGATATTGATGGAGTTGCGGTAGAAAATGCGGGCAAAGGATTTGGCGATGACCGCTTTGATCCCCAATGCTTTCAGCACGCTGGGCGCCTGCTCTCTGGAGGAGCCGCATCCGAAATTTTCATTGGCAACCACCAGATCCCCAGGTTTTACCTCTTTGGCAAAGTTCCCGGAAAGGGTCTCAAAGGTGTGTCCCTTCATCTCATCAATGGTGGGAAGAAGCAGATACTGAGATGCTATAATCTGATCTGTATCCACATCGCTGTGGAATTTCCAGACTTTACTCTCGCTCATAATGAAATACCTCCATAAATTGTTATATAAATATATAGTATTAACTATAATAATTTAGAATATCACAGATCGATCCTGAATACCATGAAAGCGGTTCCTTTTTTACAGGGGAATAGACCGGCTTTCCATCCTGAAACGCAGAGCTTCCTCCGCTGTTTCGCTGAGAACTTTTATGGCCTCGACAGGATAGTCGCCGACGGCAGTTTCTCCTGTCAGCATAAGGGAGGAGGCACCATCCAGGACCGCCTGGAAAATGTCAGTAACCTCCGCTCTGGTTGGAACAGGACTGTGCTCCATGGAAGCCAGCATTTGTGTGACCACCATAAAAGGCCTGCGGGCTCTCAGGCAGGTGGCAGAGATTCTTTTCTGGATGCCGGGCAGTTTAGGCAGGGGCATGTTGTTCCCCAGATCCCCTCTGGCGATGATGATTTCGTCACAGTAAGGCAAAAGATCAGGAAGATGGCTGAGGCCTTCCGGGGTTTCCAGTTTGGCGAAAACACGGATGTACTCCATGCCGTCGTCCATCAGTTCTTTTCTCAATGTGAGCAGGTCCCGGCTGCTGCGCACAAAAGGCAGCATGACGCCGGTCACCCTGAAACGGCGAAGCTGTGTAAGGGTTTCCCGATCCTGGTCTGTGAGAACAGGAAGGGGGAGAGAAACCTGATCAAGAGCGATACTCTTCCTGGAGGAAAGCTCTCCTGGAACGAGTACCCTGGCAGCAGCCTGAGCGGGCAGGTCAGATACCCGGCTGATCTCCAGAAGGATTCTGCCGTCGTTCAGCTTCAGATGCAGGCCTTTTTTAAAATGGGAGAACAGAATGGGGGGACAGGGGATGACCATGACCGGATCGGATGACAGCCCTGTGTCTGACAGATGATCTTTGGATGAATCTGTTCCCCTGGCGTCGGGAACCAGGATGACCTCTTTGCCCTCTTTGAGGACGACTGGCTCTGGCAGGCTGCCGATTCTTAGCTCCGGTCCCTGGAGGTCCACCAGTAATTCCGGGACTATATGCAGATCTTCTGCCGCTTCATAGTAGGCGGTCAGCCAATCCTGGCAGTCCTCAAGTTTTTTGTGAGACAGGTTGAGACGGATACCGGTCATACCGGCCAGCAGCATCTGCTTCAAGGTTTCTTTTTCACAGCAGGATGGTCCCAGCGTGCCATATAGTTTCAGAAAATGTTTCATGAATCCTTCCTCCCTATGCCAGATTTCACAGGATATTGTACCATGACTTCCCAAGAGTGACAAATCAGCTTGTGAAAAATAAGCCCGGACAATAAAAGGGACTGCCGCTGATACGCGGAAGTCCCTTTTGCCGATTGTGGTTCATCGGATGATGATTCTTTTTTAACCAGATGGATTATTTACCCATTACTGTATCGATGGCTTCCTTGACGATCTGCTCTGTCACGATC
The DNA here is from genome assembly GCA_045112755.1 of Anaerobutyricum sp. Classification (GTDB taxonomy): domain Bacteria; phylum Bacillota; class Clostridia; order Lachnospirales; family Lachnospiraceae; genus Anaerobutyricum. The sequence continues at coordinate 1,197 of JBGUIF010000148.1, read as the reverse complement.
TCAACAGTGTCGCGGCAAATTGCCATCTCTTCGTTGGTCGGAACAACAAATACCTTCACCTTGGAATCCTTGGTGGAGATCATGCACTCGTCGCCATGAATGCTGTCATTTACCGGATCAATCTCTACGCCCATATACTTGAGCTGCTTCATTACCTGGGCACGGACTCCAGGTGCATTCTCACCGATGCCGGCAGTGAAAGCGATGGCATCCACACCGTTCATGACAGCGATATAGCTTCCGATGTATTTTACAACGTGATGACAGAAGGCATCCAGAGCCAGCTGAGCGCGTGCATTTCCTTCATTCGCTGCATTTTCAAGATCACGGAAGTCGGAGGAAACACCGGAGATACCCAGAACACCGGACTTCTTGTTGATGATCTCCATGGTTTCTTCCAGGCTGATCTGCTCTTTATGAGCGATGTACTCGATACAGGTCGGGTCGATATCACCGGACCGGGTTCCCATGATCAGGCCCTCCAGAGGAGTGAGGCCCATGGATGTCTCTACGCATTTGCCATTGGCCACTGCGGAGATGGAAGCGCCGTTGCCCAGGTGGCATACGATAACTTTTACGTCTTCAGGCTTCTTGCCCAAAAGTTCTGCTGTCCTCTGGGAAACGAACTTGTGGGAAGTGCCGTGGAAACCATAACGGCGCATAGCATACTTGGTATAGTACTCATAGGGAAGAGCATAGATGAAAGCGGAAGCCGGCATGGTCTGATGGAAAGCAGTGTCAAAAACACCTACCATAGGTGTATCAGGAAGGATCTCCTTGCAGGCACGAACGCCGACCAGTGTCGGAGGATTGTGAAGAGGTGCAAGATCATTAAGTGCTTCAACTGTGCTGAGTACTTCTTCATCGAGCAAAGTGGAGCAGGCAAACTTCTCTCCACCATGTACCATACGATGTCCGACGGCCTGGATCTCGTCGATGGAAGTAAGGACGCCGTTCTCCGGATCAGTGAGCTGCTTCAAAACCAGTTCGACAGCCTGACGATGTGCCGGCATATCTGCCTCGTAGCGGATCTTGTCCTGGCCTGCAGGCTGGTATGTCAGAAGACCGTCGATGCCGATACGCTCACAAAGACCCTTTGCAAGTACATGCTCTGTGTCTGAATCGATGACCTGATACTTTAATGAGGAACTACCACAGTTGATTACTAATACTTTCATGTTATCTCTCCTTTAAAAT
>JBGUIF010000147.1:0-9365 GCA_045112755.1 Anaerobutyricum sp. | reverse complement strand
TACGGAAACATGATACTGTCTGCTCATCCCCTCGTCCGGAAGCAGCTTCCGGTAGATTTCCGTGAACATCTGGGACACATTTTTCTTAGCGCTTTTGCGGCCGAACTCCTTCCGGAATCTGTCATTATAAAATATGACATTTCCATTCTCATCTGTAAGAAGGACTGCCACCGGCATCTCCTGAATGACGGTCTTTCGGATCTCATTCTGCTCCTGTCCGGCTTCGGCAATCTCCCCGGTCAATATACGGTACATATATTCATAATATATGACAGAGGCTGCCAGATAAGCCGCTCCAACAACGATGACGCCGTATCCAAGATGGGGGTAGTCATCGATGATGACGATGCCAACGATGACCAGAAATACAACGATGATGATGGAGAGCCAGAGAGCAAGAGAGAGTTTTCCTGTCATTAACCTTTCTCTTTTCATACAAATTCTCCTGAGTGATACCTTTTTCTCAAATGATATTCAAGGGTTTATTTTATATCCGATTTATATCTGCCGTCCTGAACCAAACCTGATTTGTTCAATAACTTGTCTTCTATTTATAACATTCGCTGAAATCGGTAAGACTTATCCAATGATTATACCATTATTTTATAGGTTAAGCAATTCATAATCCCCAGGTACTTGAGACTTGCTTTTTGTCCGCCCCTTCACCGTTTCATGAAATCCGTTGTTCCGCAGCATGCAGTCTCTTGTTGACAGGTCCATATATTGTGTTTTCTCCATCTGTTTTTTTCATCTCTTATTTCCTTGTCAATTACAAGGAAATTAAGTATAATGAAACAGTATTTTTGCAGAATTTCAGAAACTATTGTCAAGGAGGATTAATGCCCTATGATGGATACATCAAAAGCAGATACCTTATTAAAAAATATGCGCCGCCTTTCCGGCATACTGGTGCACCCCACTTCCCTTCCAGGCCCCTTCGGTATCGGTGACCTGGGACCGGAAGCTTACCGATTTGTGGACTTTCTTCAGGAGGCGGGCCAGCACCTCTGGCAGACCCTTCCATTAGGACCGACAGGTCAGTATAATTGTCCCTATCAGTGCTACTCTTCCTTCGCCGGACAGCCTCTGCTTGTCAGCCCCGAACTGCTGGTTCTGGACGGACTTCTCGAGGAGAAGGATCTGAAAGACCTCCCGGAGTTTCCGGAGGAAAAGGTGGATTACACTCGGGTAAAAGAGTTCAAGAATCGTCTTTTCCATCAGGCCTTTGACCGTTTCGAAGCCCTCGATGCCGACCATCTTCTCCAGCAGGAATTTGCTGCTTTCTGCAAGGAATCATCCTGGCTGGATGACTACGCTATGTTCATGGCCATCCGCAATTCCAAAGAAGAGAGTTACTGGCTCACCTGGGAGAAAAAGTATCGCAAGCCCACCAAGACCCAGAAGGCTGTAATCGCTCGTGATCTTAAGAAGGAGATCCGTTATGAAGCCTTTATTCAGTGGCTTTTCTTCCGCCAGTGGACTGAATTAAAAACCTATGCCAACGAGAAGGACGTGCTCCTGATCGGAGATATCCCCATCTTTGTCTCTGCCGACAGCGCGGATGTCTGGGCTCAGCCGCAGATGTTCCAGCTGGATAAGGACGGCTTCCCCACAGTGGTTGCCGGGGTCCCGCCGGATTATTTCAGCGCCACAGGTCAGCTTTGGGGCAACCCGCTCTATAATTGGAAATATCATAAGAAGACCAATTTCTCCTGGTGGATGAAACGGATTGAGACCCAGTTTGCTTTGTCCGATATCGTCCGCATCGACCATTTCCGCGGACTGGAAAGCTACTGGGAGATTCCTGCAAAGGCTGAGACTGCCATAGAGGGAAAATGGGTTGATGGTCCCAAAGATGATTTCTTCCAGGCCATTGAGGATACTTTTGGCAGAGATCTTCCCATCATCGCAGAGGATCTGGGTATCATCACCGATGAAGTCCGTGCTCTTCGTGACCGCTATCATCTTCCGGGAATGAAGATCCTTCAGTTTGCCTTCGAGGATGACGACAGTGCATACCTGCCCTACAATCAGCCTTACAACTGTGTATGTTACACGGGCACCCATGACAATGACACCAGCACCGGCTGGTACAATACTGCCTCCGAGAAGGCCAGGGATAAAGTACGCCGCTACATGAACACGGATGGCAGCCAGATCAGCTGGGATTTCATCCGCACTTGCTTCGGTTCACCGGCACGCTATGCCATCGTTCCGATTCAGGACCTTTTCTGTCAGGACAGTAATTACCGGATGAACGTGCCTGGCGTTGCCGACGGCAACTGGTCCTACCGGTTTAAAAAAGACCTGCTGACCCATGATATCGCGGCCAGACTTTGTGATATGACCAAACTTTTCGGCCGTTAAATCTCTGGAGGATAAACTATGAATCTTCGAGCAATCCGCACACTGTTTTACATCATTTTCTATATCATCTTCTCCACCCCCACCAGAATCCGGCTGCGGAAACTGGCCAGGACAGATCCCCACAAGAGTAATGAACTTGCTGGAGAGGAGATCCGGAACGTCATGAAAAAACTTCTGGAGATCGCAGGGGCACAGGTGGAGGTTGATGGCCTTGAGAATCTGCCAGAAGAAGCCTGTCTCTATGTGGGCAATCACAGCGGTTATTTTGATATCATAGTTCTCGGTGCTTCCATTCCCGGCACCACCGGTTTTGTCGCAAAAGACAGTATGGCAAAAATCCCGGGTCTCTCTTCCTGGATGCGTCTGATTCACTGTCTCTTCCTGGACAGATCCGACATCAAAAAGGGTCTGGAAGTCATCATGACCGGAGTAGGCTATCTGAAAGACGGCTACACTATGTGTATCTACCCGGAGGGAACCCGGAGTAAAACCGGCCAGATGGGCGAGTTCAAGGGCGGTGCCCTCAAGATGGCCCAGAGAGCCAAGGCTCCCGTTGTCCCTGTGGCAGTCACAGGCAGCCGGGACATTTTCGAGAATAACCCCGGACTGCAAATCAAGCCTGCCAGGGTACAGATTTCCTTTGGTCAGCCCTTTGTAATCACGGACCTTCCCGCTGCAGAGAGGAAGTTCGCCGCTGACTATACCAAAGATACGATTCAGAATTTACTTGATAAGCACCAGAAAAAATGTTAGACTCTAGAATTGGTAATATTACACAAGAATGAGTGGAGGTTTTGGAATGAATACTTGGATTATTGTTTGGGCAGTAGTTCTGGCTGTCCTGATCGGAGTCCTTGTCTTCCTTTATTTTAAGGGGAACAAGCTTCAGAAAGAGCAGCAGGAGTCTCGCGAAAAACTTATGAGTCAGAGCCAGCAGGTTACTATGCTCGTAATAGACAAAAAGAGAATGCCGCTGAAGGAGTCCGGACTTCCCCAGGTTGTGATTGATTCGACGCCCAAGCGGATGCGCCGGGCTAAGGTTCCGGTTGTCAAGGCCAAAATCGGCCCCCGTGTAACCAACCTGATTGCTGACGAGGAAGTTTACGATCTGATCCCGGTTCGGGCAGAGATCCGCGCCATGGTATCTGGTATCTACATTACCAGCATTAATAACTTCCGCAAGGCCCCGGTTCCGGAGCCGGAGAAGAAGGGGCTTGCGTCCAAGCTCCGCAGCAAAGGCACCCAGGCTTCCAGGGAAGTCGCCGAGGCAAGGAAGGCCTCCGAAAAGAATAAGAAAAAGGGGAAAAAGAAGAAATAGATCTTACAATAGTTCTCCCCAGTGCTTAACAAACAAGAAAATATCCTGATGAACAAAGGGGCTGCCGTATTTAAGCGGCGGCCTCGTTGATGTAAAAGGCAAGGATCCCCATGTCCTGTGTTGTGTCAGTTGTTGGCATCTGTGCGTCTGATGACGGACTTAAAATCAGTCCGTCCCAGAACGCACAGGCACCACCAAACGACAAACACGTAGGACATGGGGATCCTTGCCTTATCCTCAAGTTTCTGATCCGCTTTTAATACGACAGCCCTGTTTTTCTGCAAAATATTCAAACTACGATATTCAATAATCGGGACAGCTTCTGCTGCGGTTTTTCTTTTTTACCGAATGGCACGCTCAGACCATGGTCATCTCCACAGTCAATTGATAGTCTGACATAATCTGGTCGTTCATCAGGAGGGAGTACTCCATATAAAGTCTTCGATGAGATGAGGATTCCTCCCAGTGGATCTTTTTCGTGTCGGATACCAGAGACATCAGGCCTGCCACTGTGTGATAGTGACAGTTGATCCGCTTTCCCGTCTCAAAGGTCAGAACCGACCGGCCAGGTCCCTGCTTTTTCAGTTCCACCTGTCCGGAGCGGAAGGTGAGCCGGTTTCTGGTCTTTTCCCCGAACTCTCCGTACTCTGTATAGAAAATGTAGTGGGTCCCTTTCTTCTGGAAATATTCTCCTCTCACCATTAGAACCACAGGTTCTGCAGCCAGATCACCGGTCTGAATTCCGGTAATCTTCAGCTGAACGGGAATCCGCGTGAATGATTCCTCCCTGGAAACCCTGTCAGTCATCATATCTCTCCATGCCCAGGTCGATCAACTTCTGAATCAGCTCTTTCTTGTCAATTCCCCTGGCTTCCCAAAGCATGGGATACATACTGATGGCTGTGAAGCCCGGCAGTGTGTTGATCTCATTAAACACCACCTCATCCCCATCTTCAGTCAGGAAGAAGTCAACGCGGGATAGCCCGGCACAGTCCAGGGCCTTGTAGATTTCCACTGCTGCCTTCCGGATTTCCTCCGCCTTCCCCTCGGGAAGCTCCGGATCCACGATGGTCCGGGAATCGGCATTGTTATATTTTGCCTCATAGCTGTAGAAAACATCGGCGGCGAGGATCTCTCCCACGCCCGAGGCAACAGGATTCGCATTTCCAAGAACCGCGCACTCAAGCTCTCTTCCCACAATGGTCTCCTCCACCAGTATCTTATTGTCATGTCTGGCAGCGATCGTCAGTGCCTTTCTCAGTTCATGGCGGTCTTCGGCTTTGTTCACGCCCTGAGAGGATCCGGCCTTGGAAGGCTTGACGAACATAGGATAGGAGATCTCTTCCTCAATCTTGCGCACCACCTTATCCATGTGCCGCAGGTCTCTTCTGCGCACGCCGACAAATCTGGCCTGACGGATTCCAATACTGTCCACGATCACCTTGGTATAAAACTTATCCATGGAACAGGCGGAGGCCAGAACCCCGCATCCCACATAGGGGATCCCAGCGAGTTCGAAAAGCCCCTGAATCGTGCCGTCCTCCCCATTCATTCCATGGAGCACCGGAAATACGGCATCGATATGCCTGATATGCAGTTTTTTTCCGTCAAGAAGCAGCAGCTCACCTTTTCCGGTTTCCGGAGAGATGAAGACCCTGGTCTGTCCATCCACCCAGCTGCCGTCCGACACCGCCTCCAGAGAGGGAATCAGTTTCCATTCTCCCTGCTTGGTAATACCAATCAGGATAATATCATATTTTTCAGCATCGATATTTTTGGCAATATTGGTCGCTGATACCAGGGATACTTCATGCTCAGAGGAACGTCCTCCCATAACGATCGCCATCGTCTGTTTTTTCTTCACTGTCATCCATCCTTTCTACGATAAGCCTCACCGGCCTGTCCTCTGTCCGGTCTGTACTTTAACAGTCTGCACTTTACCAGTCTGTATTTTGTCAGTCTGTGTCTGCCGGCAGCAGGTTCTCATAATTTAACCCATTCTACCACCATTCCGGGTACCTGTCACCATGAACATTTTGTAAACGTAATGGTGCCTGTCACCGTGAACATTCTGTGAACACCGGACGGCAGCTGCTCTTCTTGATTTTTCGGTGAATTTCGTTATAATGATTGTATACAAGATACACAGGAGGAACAATCTATGAATCAGCCCCTACATCTGAAAGCTTACGCCAAAATCAATCTGGCTCTGGACGTAGTTCGGCGGCGGGATGATGGCTATCACGACGTCCGCATGATCATGCAGACAGTAAGGCTATTTGACAGGATTTCCTTAAAAAGAACCAATGACAGGAATATTCGTATCTCCACCAATTTACCCTACATTCCATCCAACGAAGATAATCTGGTCTACAAGGCGATTGATATCATTCGCAAAAAACACGGAATCAAGGACGGTGTCGAAGCATTCATCGAAAAGCACATTCCTGTGGCGGCCGGCCTTGCAGGTGGGAGCACCGATGCTGCTGCCACCCTGGTTGGCATGAATCAACTGTTCTCTCTTGGCATCAGCCAATCCAGGCTGATCGAATATGGAGCATCCTTCGGTGCAGATATCCCCTTCTGTATTATGCGGGGCACTGCCCTCTCCGAAGGAATCGGGGAAATACTCACCCCTCTGCCCCCCATACCTAATTGCTGGATCCTTCTGATTAAACCGGTATTTTCCTTGTCGACAAAATATGTTTATCAGAATCTGCAGCTGAGTAAAGATACTGTCCATCCCGACATTGACAAAATGATTGAGGCCATTAAAGCAGGCAGTCTTTTGGATATCGCCGCGAGGATGGGCAATGTCCTGGAGTCAGCAGTGGGGAATCGCTCCCACAGCATCGCAGCCCTGAAAGAAGCCGTAAAAGAACAGGGAGCGGAAGCCTCCCTTATGAGCGGCAGCGGATCGACGATCTTCGGCATTTTCCAGGATAAGGACAAGGCAGACCGAGCCTTGTCAGTCCTGAACCAGGATCCTCTGGTCCATCACGGAATTGTCGTCTCTCCGTTTCAGAAAAGTCACGGAATCAAATAGAGGAATTACTATGAAGGAGCATAAACTGCGTTTAAATGCAAATGATTATCTCCCTTTGAGGGACGTTGTTTTCTCCACCCTCCGTCATGCAATCATCACCGGAGAGTTTTCCCCTGGGGAGAGGCTGATGGAAGTATCCCTTGCCAGGCAGCTGGGCGTCAGCCGCACTCCGGTCCGGGAGGCCATCCGCAAGCTGGAACTGGAGGGACTGGTGATCATGATCCCCCGCAAGGGAGCTCAGGTAGCCCATATCACGGAAAATAACCTCAGGGATGTGGTAGAAGTCCGCATGGTACTGGAGGAATATGCCGCTGCTTTGGCCTGCGAACGGATCAGCTCCCAGGGCTGCGATGAACTGGCCCGGCTGCACCGTGAATTCAAAGATGCAGTGGACAAAGGAGAGATTCTGGATATCGCAGAAAAGGACGAACATTTCCACGATGCCATTTTCCGCGCCACAAAAAATGAGCGGCTGATTTCCATCATCAATAATCTGCGGGAGCAGTTCTACCGTTATCGTCTGGAATACGTCAAAGATATCCGTCAGCGCTCAACCTTGGTGACAGAACATATGGCCCTTGTCAATGCCATCCGGGAGGGAAACCAGCAGGAAGCAAAAGCCATCATGAGGACCCACCTGACCAACCAGCTCGATGCAGTGATTGCCAGGATTCGGGAACAGGATGCCCGGCAGCATTGACGCAGCATATGTATTCTGCCGCTGAATACCGACAGAAAATGCGGGACGGCTGCCTTCTGCATTTTTAATGGGAAATTGTCCTTTATTATGGTATGATGGACGAAAGGAGAGTGATAGGATGAAAATTACCATGCCTTCAAAGGCTGCTTATATTATATCAAAGCTGCAGTCCCGGGGATACGACGCTTATATCGTCGGGGGCTGTGTCAGAGATTCTCTGCTTGGGAATGAGCCTGCGGACTGGGATATCACCACCTCCGCAAAGCCGGAACAGGTAAAGGCCCTCTTTCCTAGGACCATCGACACCGGCATCAAGCACGGTACTGTCACCGTCATGATGGATAAAGAACCCTACGAGGTCACCACATACCGGATCGACGGCTGCTATGAAGATCACCGGCATCCCAGCCAGGTGACCTTTACCAGAGACCTCCGCGAAGACCTGATGCGGAGGGACTTCACGATTAATGCCATGGCCTACAATGACACCGACGGACTGGTCGATCTCTTTGGCGGGGCAGAAGACCTGCACCGTCGGAAGATTCGCTGCGTCGGTTCCGCCCAGGAGCGTTTTGACGAGGATGCACTCCGCATGCTCAGGGCAGTAAGATTTTCCGGCCAGTTGAATTTTGAAATTGAGGACGACACCCTTCATGCCATAGAGGAAAAATATCCTCTGCTGGCAGAAGTCAGCGCAGAGAGAATCCGAATGGAACTGATGAAGCTGCTGGTGTCAAGACATCCGGATTACCTGCGTTATGCCTGGTCAACCGGTCTGACCAGCATCTTTCTTCCGGAATTTGACCGCATGATGGAAACCGTTCAGAATAATCCCCATCATAGTTATAATGTGGGTGAACATACACTCCACGCCCTGCTGGCCGTAAAAGATAATCCGATCCTTCGCCTGACCATCCTTCTTCACGATGTGGGCAAGCCGGATACTTATTCCACCGACGAGGAAGGCATCGATCATTTTAAGGGACACAACGAAAAGGGCGCTGTCATGGCAGAGCAGATTCTCAAACGGCTGAAATTTGACAACCGCACCATTGATATTGTGACTACGCTCATTGCCAACCACGATATTCGATTTAATCGTCCTCTGACCACAGGCCGGTCCCATGTCAGAAAAACCATCAGCCGGGTCGGGGTGGACCTTTTCCCCTACCTGCTTGACGTCATGGAGGCAGATATATCAGCCCAGAGTGACTACATGCGTCTGTACAAACTGACCGCCCTCAAGGAAACCAGGCTGGCTTATCAGGAGATTCTGCAGGAGCAGAACTGTCTCACGCTGAAAGATCTTGCCATCAATGGCAATGACCTGAAAGCTCTTGGCATCTCCGAGGGCAGGATGATCGGAACGATTCTCCATGCCCTGCTCAACCTGGTCCTGGAGCATCCTGAACACAACAACTATGAATACCTGAGTGAGCTTGCCATGGAAATCTACAAGGAAATCAGCAAATCATGAGGCTCTGTCTCTGCTTTGCAGTACATTTTCCAGGCCCATGACATTCTCACAAGGAGTGTGATATTATGGCCTACACAGCTTTATATCGGAAATGGCGCCCGGCCAATTTTGATGAAGTAAAAGGACAGGACACCATTGTCCGCACTTTGCGCAACCAGATTATTTACAATCGCATCGGACATGCCTACCTTTTTTGCGGAACCAGGGGCACAGGAAAGACATCCATTGCCAAACTATATGCCAAAGCGGTCAACTGTCAGAACCCGGTCAACGGCAATCCCTGTAATGCCTGTCCCTCCTGCCGTGCCATCAATGCGCAGAATTCCCTGGACGTCTATGAGATCGATGCTGCTTCCAATAATGGTGTCGACCATATCAGGGATATCCGCGAGCAGGTTCAGTACTCTCCCACAGAGGGTAAATATAAGGTATATATCATCGATGAGGTTCACATGCT
>JBGUIF010000146.1:0-50405 GCA_045112755.1 Anaerobutyricum sp. | reverse complement strand
GCCTTGCCACCATGTACTATGAGGGTAAAGGAGTGGACCAGTCATTGACCAAAGCTTTAGAATACGCCTGTAATTGTCTGGTCAGGGGCGGTCTGATTGCAGATGCCCTGGCAGAGGAGATTCTGGAAAAACTGCAGGCGGCCTGATCTTCATTTGTCAGGGGCATGGATGCATATAGCCGGATATCACAGGATATCACAGGAGATTATTGATGAAGGAGGAACATTTACCATGAAGAAGTTAACAGTGATTATGCTGGCAGGAATCATGAGTGCTGCACTGCTGGCAGGCTGTTCAAACAGCAAAAAGAAGGAGCAGAAACCGGCACAGGCCAGCACTGAGAGTGCGTCAACGGAAGTAAAGGTGGACTACAGCAAGGGGCTGAACGAGGATGGAACCCTCGCGGGAATCAATGCCGCAGACTATGTGACGGTATGTGAGTATAAAAACCTTGAGATTCCGGAAGATAAGGTTGCCGTGTCCAAGGAAGAGATTCAGCAGCAGATCGACAGCCTTCTTGCCAGCCATGTCACAGAGAATCAGGTGACAGACCGGGAAGTCAAGAAGGGAGACACAGTAAATATCGATTATGAGGGCACCATCGACGGGACGGCCTTTGAAGGCGGCACAGCCAAAGGCCAGAATCTTACCATCGGATCCGGCACATTCATCGATGGTTTTGAGGATCAGCTGATCGGGAAGAAGCCCGGAGACGAAGTGGAAGTGAACGTGACATTCCCCAAGGATTACGGCAAGGCAGATCTGGCTGGAAAGCCCGCAGTGTTCAAAGTTAAGATCAACTATATTTCCGAGTCTGTCACACCGGAGCTCACTGATGAATTTGTGAAAGAAAACTATGAGAGCACCTTTGGTTTCAAGACTGTGAAAGAAATGAAGTCTGAGATTAAAAGCCAGCTTCAGAACAGTAAGTACACAGAGTATCTCTGGGATTATCTGGTAAAGAAGAGCAAGTTTAAAGAGATTCCGGAAAAGGTGGTCAATCCCTTTGTCGATGTCTATGTGGATTCCATGAAATCTCAGATTACCATGTATGGCTATGACTTTAAAGAATATCTGAAATCCATGAACATTGAGAGTGAAGAAGCCCTGAGGAAACAGTACTACAGCACAGCCGAGGATACGGTGAAGGTGCACCTCATCGCTGATGTGATTGCCAAAGAAGAGGGAATTACAGTGACAGATGATGATATTAAGGAGCTGCTCAAGGTGGAAAATATCGATGATTATGTGAAACAGTATTCAAAAGCTTACCTCAGCCGTTATGCTTTGAATAATCTTGTGATTCAGAAGATTCGGGAGACAGCCAAAGAAGTGAAAAAATAATTATCAATAAGTACGAGACTTTCAAGAGGCTGCCGCATTAAAGCGGCAGTCTCTTTGACGTAAAAGGCAAGTATTCCCCGTGTTCTGAAATCGTGAAAATCCCAGAAGGGGAACCCGGCAAAGTTTCTTTACAACAAAAGGGGGATGGGATATAATGATATCAGGATAATTCTGTCATCTGACAGATTCGGGGGTATTGGTATGAAGGTGCTGCTGTCAGGCGTTTCGCGCAGGGAAGCTTACAAAATTATAGAGGGCTTTTACGCTGCACTGACATCGATGAACTATCCGGTGAAGGAGTACAGAGAAGGGCTGCTTCGCTATTTGGACATCGATGATGGATTTCGTATGGCAGAATTGCGTTTTGATGCCGTTGGGAGCAGAATCGTCCTGAAATAATTCTCGGAGGTTTAGCATGAAGGATTTGAAAAATTTGAACCGTGTACTGCTGAAGCTTTCCGGCGAGGCTTTGGCCGGAGAGAACAAGACTGGCTTTGACGAGCATACTGTGCGCGGTGTTGCGAGACAGATCAGGGAGATTGTGGACATGGGCATCCAGACTGCCATTGTGATCGGCGGAGGTAATTTCTGGAGAGGCCGCACCAGTGAAGGTATGGAGCGGACCAAGGCAGATCAGATTGGTATGCTGGCCACAGTGATGAATTGTATTTATGTCTCAGATATGCTCCGGCAGGAGGGAATGAAGACAAGGATTTTTACGCCTTTCTCCTGCGGGACATTTTCGGAACTGTTCTCCAAGGACAGGGCCCTGGAATCCCTTGAGTCCGGTGAGGTAATCTTTTTTGCGGGAGGAACGGGACACCCCTACTTTTCTACAGATACCGCCACGGCTCTTCGTGCCATAGAGATTGAAGCTGATGCCATTCTGCTGGCCAAGGCCATTGACGGAGTTTACGACAGCGACCCCTTGCTGAATGAGAACGCCGTCAAGTTTGACGAGATTTCCCTCGAAGAAGTACTGGACAGGAAGCTGCAGGTGATTGATCTGGCAGCGACAATTCTGTGTATGGAGAACCAAATGCCTCTGGTTATTTTCGGCCTGGAGGAGGAGAACAGTATTGTCAATACCATGAAGGGCCAGTTCACCGGAACCTATGTGACTGTTTAAAATAATTCATGCATGTCATTCTGGACAGGCGTGTGAGATCGCTGCATGGGACAGACTATAAAGAAGATCATCATGCAGAGGAACTGATCATCAGGAGGTAACATATTATGATCGAGAAATATGAAGAGAAGATGCAGAAGACTTTGGATAACCTTGACCGTGAGTTCAATTCCATCCGGGCCGGCAGGGCGAATCCTCATGTGCTTGATAAGCTGAAAGTGGATTATTATGGAAGCCCCACACCGATTCAGCAGGTGGGCAATGTCCAGGTTCCTGATGCCAGAACCATCGTCATTCAGCCCTGGGAGACCTCCATGCTCAAAGTGATTGAAAGGGCGATTCAGTCTTCAGATATCGGTATCAATCCCACCAACGATGGCAAAGTAATCCGTCTGGTGTTCCCGGAGCTGACCGAGGAACGCAGAAAAGAACTGGCCAAGGATGTAAAGAAAAAAGGAGAAGGGGCCAAGGTTGCCATCCGGAATATCCGAAGAGATGCCAACGACAGCTTCAAAAAGATGCTGAAAAAAAGTGAGATTACTGAGGATGATCAGAAGGAACAGCTCGATAAAGTGCAGAAACTGACCGACAAACACATCAAGAAAGTGGATGAGGCTGTCGACAAGAAGACCAAGGAGATTCTTACCGTTTAGTTCCTTTTTGTCAGACAGTGAGACAAGGAGCAGCCTGCTGCAGTCTGCCCGGTTAATGACAACAGATATAACAAAATGATCATAAGAGAAGGCAGCCGGCAGATCCGGCTGCCTATCCCTTTAGTCGGAGGATTATCATTTGGAAAAAGAAATTAACGGACAGCTTCTTAAAGTGCCTCAGCATGTTGCCATCATTCTCGACGGTAACGGAAGGTGGGCAAAGAAGCATTTTATGCCAAGAAACATGGGCCATTCCCAGGGAGCCAAAGTGGTGGAGCAGATCTGTGAAGATGCATGGGATCTGGGAATCAAGTATCTGACAGTGTACGCCTTCTCCACGGAGAACTGGAAGCGGCCGGAGAAAGAAGTCAAGGCCCTTATGAGGCTTCTTCGCAAGTATTTAAAAGACAGTATCGCCAGAACAACGAAAAATAATATGAAGGTCAGGGTGATTGGTGAGAGGAGTAAGCTGGACAAAGATATCCTGGAGGCCATCGAGGAGCTGGAGAGGGTGTCTTCTGTAAATACAGGACTCAACTTTACCATCGCCTTAAATTATGGAAGCAGAGACGAGATGATCCGTGCTGCCAGGAAGCTGGCAGAGGACTGTGTGACCGGCAGTCTGGAGCCGGGCCGGATTACGGAGGAACTTTTCAGCAGTTACCTTGATACCGGAGAGCTTCCGGATCCGGACCTTATGATTCGGACCAGCGGTGAGCAGAGACTGTCCAACTGGATGCTCTGGCAGCTTGCCTATGCGGAATTCTATTTCACGGATGTCCTCTGGCCGGACTTTAACAAGAAAGAACTGGTCAGGGCCATAGAATATTATAATACGAGAGATCGCCGTTTCGGCGGGGTATGACGGAGGAGAGAACTATGTTTAAACAAAGGCTGATCAGCGGCATCGTACTGGTGATTGCAGCGGTTGCAATTCTGTACTTTGGAGGTTTCGTAACCTTTCTGGCGACAGCAGTCATCTCATTGATCGGACTATTTGAACTGATCCGAGTCATCGGACAGGAGAAGTCAGGTCTGGCAGTCATCGTTTATACGGGCACCATACTTTATTATCTGCTGCTCCTGCTTGGTCTGGAACAATATATTCTTCCATTGATGCTGCTTGTTCTGATGCTGTTGGCGGCAATGTATGTATTTACATTTCCCAAATATGTGATTTCAGACGTGGCGATATGTTATTTCGGACTTTTTTATGTGTCTGTGATGCTTTCCTGCATCTACCGGATCCGTGTGCTCAATGATGGAGCCTACATGATAGCGCTGGTATTCCTCAGTGCCTGGGGAAATGATACGCTGGCTTACTGTGCGGGAAGACTTTTTGGAAAGCACAAGATGTCTCCGGTGCTCAGTCCCAAAAAAACGGTGGAAGGCGCCATAGGCGGCATTCTTGGGGCAGGTCTTCTGGGAGCGCTCTACGGAATCTGGGCAGGACGGGTTCTCATGGTGAGTTATAACCCGATTCTGGTTTTTGCTTTGGCCTGTGCTGTCGGAGGCGCCATCAGTATCGTCGGCGATCTTACAGCATCAGCCATCAAGAGAAATTATGATGTCAAAGATTACAGCAACCTGATTCCTGGTCATGGAGGTATTCTTGACCGGTTTGACAGTATTATTTTCACTGCTCCGATCATTTATTATATTCTTGTACTGGTGGTGGGCCTGTAGAACCCTCGCCTCTGACAAGATTCACCAAATTTTTACAATTATTTCGTTTTATTTTTCAGGCGAATGTGATATACTCCTGTCAGATTTGCAGCAGCCGGCCGTGTAAATGAAAACACTCAGAGATCGGCCGGCGGGTTTGGCATTGTGTATTTCACAGAAAGGATTACTGGTTTACTATGTTAAAAATTATTTTGGCCTTGCTGATTTTCAGCGCTATTATCATTTTCCATGAGTTGGGACATTGTCTTGTGGCCAAGAAGAATGGGATACTGGTGGAGGAATTTGCCATCGGCATCGGCCCGACTCTGATCGGGAAGCAGATTGGAGAGACAAAGTACGGCATTAAGCTGCTGCCTTTCGGAGGCTGCTGTATGATGCTCGGCGAGGACGGCGAGAGTACCGATCCGAGAGCTTTCGGTTCCAAATCAGCTGCGGCCCGGTTTGCCGTGATCTTTGCGGGACCTTTTTTCAATTTTATTCTGGCTTTTATCCTGGCCCTGTTTGTGGTGGGAATCGGAGGTGCTGATCCGGCTGTCCTCGGAACGGTGGATGAAAACAGCGGTGCCTATGAGGCCGGCCTGCGGCCGGGTGACCGGATCATCAGCCTTGATGGATCAAGGGTATATAATTTCCGCGAGATTACTCTCTATAACTTCCTCCACGATGATAAACCGGAGGTGGATGTGGTCTATGAGAGAGATGGAAAGAGAGAGGAGACCCAGGTGGTCAGAAAGGTGGATCCGACCCAGGGCCGCTATATCTTTGGTGTGACCATGACCCGGGATATCTCTCAGGGTATTCTGGGGACATTAAAGTACAGCCTGCTGGAGGTCCGCTACCAGATCAAGTCCACGCTCATGAGTCTCAAATACATGATTTTGGGGCGATTTTCCGTCAAGCAGGTCTCAGGACCTGTGGGAATCGTGGATGCTATAGGGGATACCTATGAGGAGTCTGTTCCCTATGGGGTCAAAGCGGTGATTCTCAGTATGTTGAGCTTTGCCATTCTGCTCAGTGCCAACCTGGGTGTGATGAACCTGCTGCCTCTTCCTGCCCTGGACGGCGGCCGTCTGGTGTTTATCATCCTTGAGATGATACGGGGAAAGAAGATTGACCCGGAGAAGGAAGGTCTGGTGCACTTTGCGGGCATTGTGGTTCTGATGGCTTTGATGGTACTCATCATGGCCAATGATATTCATAAAATTATAGGTGGATGATGGCAGTAGGCTGCCGTACTTACAGAAAAAAAGAAAGTGCGGCAGCCTGTTTTTAACACTTTCATGGAGTTTCAGTCTCAGAGAAGCGGGCGATTTATCTTCAATCGGAATCCTCTCGGCGAAACCATGTGAACAAATACAGAGAAAGGATGAAAGAGGTGTACAGAAACCATACGAAAGAAATAAGGATTGGAGACCGCCTGATCGGGGGAGGTCATCCAATCTTAATTCAGTCCATGACCAATACAAAGACAGAGGATGTGGAGGCCACAGTGGCACAGATTCTGGACCTGGAGGCGGCCGGCTGTGAGATTATCCGTTCTACAGTACCCACTGAGGAGGCAGCAAAAGCTCTCGGTGAGATTAAAAAGAGGATTCACATCCCCATAGTAGCAGACATTCATTTTGATTATCGAATGGCAATTGCCGCCATAGAGAATGGCGCAGATAAGATCAGAATCAACCCAGGCAATATTGGGTCTGTGGAGCGGGTCCAGGCTGTGGTGGATAAGGCCAAAGAATATGGCGTACCCATTCGGGTAGGAGTCAACAGCGGATCTCTCGAGAAGGAGATTGTAGAGAAATATGGCAGGGTTACGGCCGAGGGTCTGGTGGAAAGCGCCCTGGACAAGGTGGCCATGATTGAGGAGATGGGCTATGACCAGCTGGTGGTCAGTATCAAATCTTCCGATGTACTTATGTGTGCCAGAGCCCACGAACTTCTGGCACCAAAATGCGTCTATCCGCTGCACGTGGGTATCACAGAAGCAGGAACTCTGTTCCGCGGCAATATCAAGTCGGCCATAGGACTAGGGCTGATTCTCCATCAGGGGATCGGTGATACGATCCGGGTCTCCCTGACGGGAGACCCCGTCAATGAGATCGCGTCTGCCAAACAGATCCTGAGAACGCTGGGGTTGAGACAGGGCGGCATTGAGGTGATATCCTGTCCGACCTGTGGAAGGACCAGTATCGACCTGATCGGTCTGGCTAACCAGGTGGAAAATATGGTTACAGAATTTGACGATCTGAATCTGAAGGTGGCTGTCATGGGCTGCGTGGTGAATGGCCCTGGTGAAGCCCGGGAGGCAGATATTGGCATTGCGGGGGGCAAGGGCTCAGGCCTGCTGATCCGGAAGGGAGAAGTAGTACGTAAAGTGCCGGAGGCAGATCTCCTTGGAGCCCTTCGTGAAGAATTACTGTCATTCCGGCAGAAAGGATGAAAGAACTTTCGCCGGCTGATTCAGTCGATGCACGATAGAACTTTTGTTTAGGAATGGTCCTGCAGAGGGCAGACAGAGCCAGCCAGTAAACAGGAACAGATAGATTGAGGTGATTGAGATGGCACTGCGTTTAATAACCGGGAGAAGCGGCCAGGGAAAGACAGAGGCAATGCTCAGGGAGATTGTCAGGGAATCCTGTCTGCACCCTGAGAAGAATTATTTTCTGGTGGTACCTGAGCAGTTTAGCCTGGAGATGCAGAGAAGGATGGTTGAACTGCATCCAAAAAAGGGCTTTTTTAACATTGATATTCTGAGTTTCCACCGTCTTGCCTACCGCATTTTCGATGAGACCGGTTATGAACCGGCCCAGATTCTGGAGGATCTGGGCGTGGCTATGATCCTTCGGAGAATTCTGTCCCGGAAGGAGGAGGAACTGACTTATTTTAAGAGAAGTGCCAGGAAGGCTGGTTTTGTGGATGAGATGAAAAGTGCCCTCATGGAGCTGATCAGCTATGGCTTATCCTGGGAGGACCTGGAGACAGCGGCAGAGGATCTGGATGAGAGACCTGTTCTCCAGAGAAAGTGCCGGGAACTGGCTATGATTTTTTCCTGTTTTCAGCAGGAGACCTCCGGGCGCTTTCTGGTGACAGAACAGATTCTGACGCTGGCCTCAGATTATGTGAGCCGGTGCGGGCTTGTCAGGGAAGCTGAGTTCTACTTTGACGGTTTTACAGGATTTACTCCTGTCCAGCTGGACTTTCTGGGAGAACTGCTGGACTCTGCAGGCAATATCCATGTCACGGTGACCATTCCGACGGGGGAAGAACCGGCTCTTTTGCCTGCTCAGAGAAATGAAGAGGATTTGTTTCATTTCAGCAGAAAGTTTATTGACAGCCTCACAAAGCTTTGCCTTGAGAGGAAGGCAGAACTGCTTCCGGTCACAGGTCTTTGTGATAAAGCAGTACCAAGATTCGGGGGCCGTCAGGATTTGATCTTTCTGGAAGAGAATGTCTTTCGGGTCCGAAAGAAAGTGTACGGAGAGGCCCCTGCTCACATCCACCTGACCTTCTGCCGCCGGCAGGAAGAGGAGGCAGATTATATTCTGCGCCGTGTGGAGTATCTGGTGAGAAAGAGAGGAATTCGCTACAGAGACTGTGCAGTCCTTTGTGGGAATGTGGAAGAATATGAGTCAGAATTTCGAAGGAAGGCAGAGCTTTTAAAGATTCCTCTTTTTGTGGATTCCAGAAAGAGGATCTCCTATCACTGCGGTGTGGAGGCTCTCCGGGCCCTCGTTCATCTGGCCGAGATGAATTACAGTTATGAAAGTGTCTTCCGCTACCTGAAGACCGGTATGTCCGGGTTGGCGGATGAGGAAGTGGACTTCCTGGAGAATTATGTCATTTCAGCGGGAATCAGGGGGTACGGTATGTGGTCCGTACCTTTCGAGCGCCGACTGGCAGGCAAGAGCCCTGAAGTGCTGGACCGGCTTGAAATGCTTCGGGAAAAGTTCATGAAAGAAACGGAGGACTTTGTGACTGCCTGCCGACAGAAGAAGGTCTCTGTCAGAGCAATCATGCAGGCCCTTTACGAAGCCATGGACAGGCTGGATTTTCTCGGCAGGTTAGAAAGACTGGCTCAGGAGGCAGAGCAGAGAGGAGATCATGGGCTGGCGGGAGAACACAGGAAACTTTATCTGCTCCTCCTTAATCTGCTTGATAAGATAGTGATGATTTTCGGGGAGGAAGTGTTTTCCCTTAAGGAAGTTTCCGAGATTCTGGATGCCGGTCTGGAATCCCTGGGTCTGGGAATCGCGCCTCTGACCATGGACCAGTTGATCCTGGGTGACCTGAAGAGGACAAGGCTGGCAGAGATTAAGGTTCTTTTCATTGCCGGGATGAATGATGGTAAGATCCCCCCGACCCTGGAGGACAGAGGTCTTCTTTCCGATGAGGATAAGGAGCTATTAAGAGAACATGGCCTCTCCCTGTCTTCCGGTCTGCTGGAGCGGTCCATGGAGGATGAATTTTATATGTACCTGGCTTTCTCCAAACCATCGGAGGACCTGTACTTTTCCTACACTGCTTCAGGACGCGGTGCAGAGTCTCTTAGGCCTTCTCCTCTGCTGGCAGGAATCAGGAGTATTTTTCCCAAGCTGAAGGAAACCTGCTATCCCCTCGAGGGAGGCCGGTATTATTTTGGTCTGGATGACAGCAGACAATTACTGATAGAAGGGCTGGGAAGAATCCGCCACAGGCCGCCGTCCTGGCTGCGGCAGCTGTCGGAGACTGTGAAAACGAAGGAAAAAGACAGAGCAGAGCCGGCTCAGAATGACAGGATACTTCTCAGAGAGAATGTCAGAGCAGCATCCGGAGAGGATGGCACAATAGCAGCTGATCAGGATGCTGGCAGCAGGATCGGCAGAGAGGATCGGATTTTCCTGATGCTGGCCAGCTACTGGATGAAAAATCCGGCCTGTCTGGAGGAATTTTTGATTTATCTGGACAGACTTGAGCCTGAAGATCGAGTGAAAACAGTTGACCCTGCCCTCGTTGAAGCCCTTTACGGGAAAGAACTTTATGGCTCTGTGTCACAGTTGGAGACTTTCTCCACTTGTCCCTTCTCCTACTTTTGCGGTTATGGGCTGCACCTGCGGGAAAGGGAAGAATTTGCTCTTAAGGCTGCGGATTTCGGGACGCTTTTCCATGCTGCCCTCCAGTATTTTTCAGATTGGGTGAAGGATTCTCCCTATCGATGGAAAGACATTCCTGAGGAGAAGAGAGACGATTTCCTTAGAAAAGCCATGGGCCGTGCCCTGGAGGAAAACCGGGAGGAGGCCTTTACAGGAAATGCCAGGGATGCCTATCAGGTCAGTCGTGTCAAAAGGATTCTGGACAGGACAGTACAGGCAATTCAGCTTCAGTTAAAGAACAGTGAGTTTGAACCGGACCGGTTTGAACTTCATTTTGGACAAAGGGGACAGGCAGATCTGGGCAGTTACGTTCTGGAGGACGGGCGGCAGATGAAGCTCTCCGGCAGCATCGACCGTGTGGACCTTTGTGTGGAGGAGGATGACGTTCTGATCCGCATTGTCGATTATAAATCAGGAGACCGAAACGTAAATCTCTCAGACACTTACCACGGACTGCAGCTGCAGCTTTTGCTGTATCTGGACGCAGCAACATCGATTTACGAGAGAGAAACGGGAAAAAAAGTGGTTCCGGCAGGGATATTCTACTATCGTTTCCAGGACCCCTTCTTTAAAGGAGATCAATTTAAGGAAGAAAAATACTGGCAGCAGTTCCGCATGAAAGGCTATGCCAACAGCAGCAAAGATGTGCTGACAAAACTGGAGGACGGCTCAGAAGGTTTTTACTCCATGACCATGAGGATTAAAAAAGATGGCAGCTGCGCTGCCGGATCCCGTGTCATGACATCCCAGGACTTCCGGAATATGAGTCGGCACACGGTGAACACAGCCAAAAGTCTGGCCGGGAGAATCTATTCCGGAGAGATACTTCCCAATCCCTACCGGAAAGAAGATAAGACCGAGGGCTGTCAGTATTGTGAATACTATTCTGTCTGCGGTTTTGGCGCAGGCCTCTACAGAGATTACTACCGTCAGCTGAAAGAGTTTTCGGCGGAGGAAGTCCTGCAGATGATTCGGGAGGAGGAAGAGTGATGGACTTTACAAAAGAACAGGCTCTGGCCATATCCTTAAGAGGAGAGGACATTATGGTTTCTGCCGGTGCGGGAGCCGGTAAGACCAGGGTCCTGGTGAGCAGGATTGCCGACCTGATTTCCGATCCCGCCCTGTCGGTGGATATCGATGAAATTCTTGTGATGACCTTCACAAAAGCCGCGGCGGCAGAAATGAGAGAGAGGATCGGCCTGGAGATCAGCCGGCGGATTCAGGAGGACCCCGATGACCGGAATCTCCGCAGGCAGAATCGACTGCTCCAGAAGGCTTCCATCTCCACGGTCCACAGTTTCTGCAACTCCATCATCCGCTCCAATTATCAGGCCCTGGGACTTGACCCTGCCTACCGGCTGGGAGAAAAGGGAGAGCTGGAGTTGCTGCAGATGGAAGTGATCGGGGAGGTTCTGGAGGAGAGCTACCGGGAGGGGCGAGAGTCCTTCCTGGAGTTTGTGGAGAATCAGGCTCCCGGAAAATGGGACACCGGACTTGAAGATGCGGTACTCAGTCTCTACCGATTTACTCGGAGCTTCCCGGATGTGGACCGTTGGTACCACCGGGTTCTTGAGAGATTCAGAGTGCTTGCCGATGATCACAATGAGAGTGGAACCGCCATACTGGATTACTTTGTGGAAGAGGGCAGCAGGGCTGTTCAGGAGGCTCTTACAGAGCTTGATCAGCTGGCAGGAAAATATGAATTTGAGGACGCTCCCCCTGTGTTCAGGGATCACTATCATTTGGTAAGGTCTTCTCTGGAAAGTATGGACAGGAATATTTCCTATGACGAGTATTACCATAGATTGTATGCCATTTCCTGGCCCAGGTTTCCAGGCGGAAAGAAAGAGGAAAAGAGCTGGCCCGGCAAACCAGTGCTGCAGGGATTTTGCAAATCTGTAAAAGATAAGGTGCTGGATAAACAAAAACAAACCCTTTTCCGCTGTTCCTCCCAGGATTTGATCAAAGAAAACCAGGCGATCTATCCGATGATCATGGAATACATTTTCCTGACAAAGAAATTTGAAGACCTGTATTTTATCAGAAAAAAAGAACAGAATGTCTACGATTTCAATGATTTAGAGCACATGGCACTGTCGCTGTTAGTGGCCGGTTATGACGAGAAGGGAAACCCTGTGCCGACGGAGACTGCCAGGCAGATTGCCGGCACTTACAAGGCTGTGTTTGTGGATGAGTATCAGGATACCAGTCTGATCCAGGAGACCATGATCAATCTGCTTCTCATTGCAGGAGAGGCGAGACTTTTTACAGTGGGGGATGTCAAGCAGAGCATCTATCGTTTCAGACAGGCCCGGCCGGA
The DNA here is from genome assembly GCA_045112755.1 of Anaerobutyricum sp. Taxonomy (GTDB): domain Bacteria; phylum Bacillota; class Clostridia; order Lachnospirales; family Lachnospiraceae; genus Anaerobutyricum. Next base: position 38,144 of record JBGUIF010000146.1, on the reverse strand, counting down.
TCTTTTCGTGAGCAGACGTAATAGCTATGAACCCTGGACGGATCTCCCGTTTCGAGAGGAAGAGCCCAGGGAGAAACATGAAGGGGTACGCATCGAATTAAGGGATAATTTCCGCTCCAATCCCCGGGTGCTCTGGCTGGTTAATCAGGTGTTCGGCCGTCTCATGAGTGCGGATTTCGGCGGGGTGGATTATGATGAGGAGACAGAGCTCAGACCAGGAGAAAACGGCCCCATGGCCAGTGAGACTGCCCCCTCGGAATGCATTTTCTTTGTGAAGGACGACAAACTGCCCGAGGAGAAAGATTTGTCAAATGATATGAACCTGGATGCGGCAGTGATTGCCTGCAGGGTGGAGGAGCTTCTTGATGAGGGGTATTCCTACCGGGATATGGTTGTCCTTCTGAGGACTAAAAAGGAGATAGAAGCTTACGCAGAAAGGTTCGAAAGCCTGGGAATCCCTGTTTACTGCGAGGACAGAACAGGGTATTTTGCCAGCAGAGAGATCAGTCTTATGATGGATGTCCTGGCAATTGTGGATAACGTTTATCAGGATATTCCCATGGCGTCAGTCCTGCTCTCTTCTATTGGAAAGTTCAGTGAGGAGGATCTGATCAGGCTGAAGCTCTTGATTGAAAAAGAGCACAGAAATGATTACCTGCTGTATGACCTTCTGCTTCTGTACCAGGGGAGAGGAGAGGACCCTGCCCTCAAAGAAAAAACGAGGCATTTCCTCAGCCTGCTTCATAAATTCCGGCGGCGCAAAAAAGAACTGCCGCTGGGTCAGCTTCTCTGGGAGATTTACAGAGAGACCGGATATCTTGACGAGGTCCAGCTGCTGCCGGAGGGAGGGAAAAGGAAACAGAACCTGCTCATGCTTCTCGAGAAGGCTGAAGAATATGAAAAGACCATGTATAAAGGCCTTTTTTATTTCAAACGTTATATGGACCGGCTGCGCACCTACGAACTGGAGCCGGAGATGACGGGGACTGCAGGAGAAGGGGAAAATGTGGTCCGGCTTATGACCATTCATAAAAGTAAAGGATTGGAATTCCCCATTGTATTTGTCAGCGGCCTGTCCCATAATTTCAATAAACAGGGATGGCAGAGCGACAGTACGGTTTTTCATCCGGAATTGGGAATTGGAATGGATTGGAAGGATCGGGAGCTGCGCTACCAGCACAGTTCCATGATGAAAGTCATGATCCAAAGACAGATAAAAAAAGAGTCCCTGGAGGAGGAACTAAGGATTCTTTATGTGGCTATGACCCGGGCGGAGAAAAAATTGATTCTGACCGGTACAGTGGGTTCAGAGAAACTGGATGCAGCCCAGAGCACTGTCATCAATCAGGGATTTAAGATGTCAGCGTCCTGCTATATGGACTGGCTGCTTCCGGTGATCCTTGATACCAGGCATGAACAGGAGGAGTTCCGGATCAGGTACAAAAACTGGGAAGATATAAAGAATCAGTTTGAAGAGATCGACCGGGAGGAGTCGGACATTTCCCTGAAAGAGGCACTGGAGACAGCGGTGGAATTGGTCGATGACAGTCCGGTCAGACAGGCATTTTCCAAAGAATACCCCCACAGGACATCCATCGGCCAGAAGAGAAAATACTCTGTCTCAGAATTGAAAAAACTGAGTCAGACGCAGCTGCCCGGTGAGGATGGCAGGCCTTCGGAGCCCGAGTACGGGGAGAATCTGGCGTTTTCCAGGATCTCAGAACCTTTCGGAACAGACAAAGAGGGCTCTGTCCAGACTGTGGCTGATCAGGAGCGGGCCATGCCGGTTTTCCTCAGGGGGGAAGAAGAGGAGAGACTGACTCCCTCCCAGCGGGGAACCCTGGTTCACAAGATGATGGAATTGCTCCCCTTTGGAGAAATCGAGAATCGGGAACGCCTTGCCAGGGAGATTCATCTTCTCAAAGAAGCCTGTCCTGGGTTGAAGGAGATAGACAGTAAATGGCTGGAGCGCGGAGCCGCTAGCTTTCTTTTTTCTGATTTGGGAAGAGAATTGTGCAGGATGGACAGGGACAGGAAACTTCACAGAGAGCTGCCCTTTACCATCGGCCTTACGGGCTCTGATCTGGCCCGGATTAACAGACTGGAAACCCATCAGCCGCCTGACGATAAGGAGACCATTGTTGTTCAAGGCGTGATTGACCTTTTTGCCGAGACGGAGGAAGGACTCTGGCTGATCGACTATAAGACGGATTATCTGCGCCCGGGACAGGAGGGGATCCTGCTTGACCGCTATCGGACCCAGATGTTATATTATAAGCTGGCTTTAGAGCAGCTGTGGGGAGAGAAGGTGGCCCGGATCTACCTTTATTCTTACAGTCTGGGAACCTTTATCGCTCTGACGGAGGAGTCTTATGGAAACTGAGAAAAGCTATGAGAGCTTTGCCCGTGTTTACGATGAACTGATGGACAATGTGCCCTATGGGAAGTGGGCGGCCCGTATTCTGCAGCTTTTCAGAAAGCAGGGAATTGAGGGCGGTCTGGCCCTGGAGCTGGGCTGCGGCACTGGAAAGATGCTGATGCAGCTGGGGAAGGCAGGTTACGATATGATTGGCGTGGATTCTTCCCTGGATATGCTGCAGATTGCCCGGGAGAAGTGCCCGGCCGATTATCTTCTCCTCCTTCAGGATATGAGATCCTTTGAGCTGTACGGTACTGTGGCAGTCACGGTTTCTGTGTGCGACAGCATTAATTACATAAAAGACCCGGAGGACCTCAGGGAGGTCTTCTGCCTGGTCAATAATTATCTGGATCCCGGAGGTCTGTTTCTCTTTGATTTCAACACCGAACACAAGTACAGGGACATTATCGGTGAGACGGTGATTGCGGAAGACCGGGAGGATGTCAGTTTCATCTGGTACAATGACTATGATCAGGAAAGTCATATCAATGAGATCAGTCTCAGAGTTTTTGTCCGTGAGCGGGAGGACCTTTTCAGAAAGTTTGAGGAGACGCATTTTCAAAGGGGGTACACTCTCGTGGAAATAAAAGAGCTGCTCAGGGAAGCTGGTATGGAATTTGTCGATGCATGGGACGGTTACGAAGACAGACCCGCGGGCCCGGACAGTGAGAGAATTCTGGTTCTGGCCCGGGAGAAGGGAAAGAAAGAAATCGGATCTGATGATGATCAGACCGGAGAGATTCTTAATGAAACGATAAACAAGGGAAAGAAGGAATAAATCGATGGAAGATTATATTATCCGCGGCATGGCCGCCGGCAGCCAGGTTCGTTTTTTTGCGGCAACCACAAGGAATCTGGTGGAGAAAGCAAGGCAGCTGCACGGGACAAGTCCGGTGATGACTGCGGCCCTTGGCCGTCTGCTGACCGGCGGTGCCATGATGGGCTCCATGTGTAAAAATGACAGTGATCTGGTCACCATCCAGATTAAATGTGACGGCCCCGCCGGGGGACTGATTGTGACTGCAGACGCAAAAGCAAGGGTTAAGGGCTACGTCTATAATCCGGTGGTAATGCTTCCGGCCAGCAAAGCAGGAAAGCTGGACGTGGGAGGGGCCCTTGGCCATGGCGTCCTGACAGTGATTAAAGATCTGGGTCTCAAGGAGCCCTACTCGGGGCAGACCAACCTGGTAAGCGGAGAGATTGCGGAGGATCTGACCTACTATTTTGCTTCCTCCGAGCAGATTCCCACTTCGGTGGCCCTCGGCGTCCTCATGAACAGAGAGAATACAGTCCGCCGGGCCGGCGGATTTATGCTGCAGGTGATGCCCTACGCCAGTGACGAGGTGATCACAGAGCTGGAGAAGAGACTGGCATCCTTCTCCTCAGTGACAGCCCATCTGGATGCCGGTCAGACACCGGAGGATATGATGGCAGAGATTTTCGAGGGAATGGATATGACCATCGAGGATAAGATACCGACAGAGTTTTACTGCAACTGCTCCAAGGAGCGGGTGTCCCGCGCTGTTGTCAGTATTGGTAAAAAAGATATTCAGGAGATGATCGATGAGGGAAAGCCCATCGAAGTGAATTGTCATTTCTGCAACAGTCATTATCAGTTTGATGTGGATGAACTGAGACAGCTCCTGAAAGAGGCGCGCTGAAAGAATAAAGAGCAATTCCCGGAGGGTTTTTATTTAATAGGAAATCGCAATCTCCTATTAAGTAAGAAAGGGCAGTCCTGCGACTGCCCGATGAAAGGATCTACTCATTGACAACTTCCGGCTCCTCTTCCTTGTGGAAGTGGATCTCTGTATAACCGCGCCGGATTTTGTTTTTGGAAGTTTTTTCTTCTTCGTCTTTCTCAGCATGAATGACGGATGGGTCTTCAGGGGCTGACTTGATCATGGTTTCTTCGTATTCCCGCAGGATATCCTCCTCGGGTTCCTCGTCCTCATCGTCGCCGAGGAAAAGGTTAAAGAAGGGAAGTTTTTTCAGTTGCTCCTGATACAGATAGACTGCGGCAGCGGCAGCACATACTGCTGCCAGGAATAAGAAAAGTTTTCTTTTTTTCATGAATATTAATCCTCCTGTAAAACGGGATGTCAGTTCCCGGATTTAGTATATTTTAATACTTTTTTTTAGGAATTTCAATCTCTGACGGAGGTTTCTTGTGATTTCAATCATGAGAGGAATGCACAAGGATTCTTGTCACTTTGACTGTGAACTTTATCATAACGGTTTTATCGTGCCTGCACATAACAGGAAGGGGAGAGATTATGAGTCTGGCAGATCATATTTTTATAGAGATGTGTGAGGATATTATCAACAATGGGTTCAGCACCGAGGGGGAGAAGGTACGCCCCAAGTGGCCTGACGGAACCAGCGCCTATACGATCAAACGGTTTGGCGTAGTCAACCGCTATGACCTTGGCAAAGAGTTTCCGGCCATCACCCTGAGAAAGACCTACATCCGCTCTGCCATAGATGAAGTTTTGTGGATCTGGCAGAAGAAATCCAATAATGTCCATGACCTGAAGAGCCATATCTGGGATGAGTGGGCCAACGAAGATGGATCCATCGGCAAAGCCTACGGCTATCAGATGGGGAAAAAACATATTTACCGGGAAGGGGAAATGGATCAGGTGGACAGGGTTCTCTTTGATCTGAAAGAGAATCCTTTCAGCCGGAGGATCATGACCAATCTCTATGTTCATGAAGATCTTCATGAGATGAATCTGTACCCTTGTGCCTACAGTATGACCTTCAATGTAACAGGGAATAAGCTGAATGCTATCCTCAACCAGAGATCCCAGGATGTCCTGGCGGCCAACAACTGGAATGTGGTCCAGTATGCGGCATTGTTGATGATGATTGCTCAGGCCAGCGGCTTTGAAGCCGGAGAGCTGGTGCATGTCATCGCAGACGCGCACATCTATGACCGCCACATCCCGATCATCAAGGAACTGATCTCCCGGCCGACCTACCCTGCACCGAAAGTGACACTGAATCCGGAAGTAAAAAACTTTTATGATTTCACAGTGGATGACTTTACCATCGAGAACTATGTGACCGGACCACAGGTAAAAAATATACCGATTGCAATATAATATGGGGATGGGTGGTGCGATATGATTATCATAGCGGCTGTGGACAGGAACTGGGCCATCGGTAAGGACGGTCATCTGCTGGCCCATATTTCCAAAGATATGAAGCACTTTGCTCAGACGACCACAGGACATGTGATCGTTATGGGAAGAAAGACCCTGGAGAGTTTTCCCGGTGGGAAACCTTTGCCCAACAGGATCAATATTGTCCTCACCTCCCAGGCGGCCTATGATGGAAAAGGAGCCATCGTGGCGAGGGGGACAGCGGAATTGGACCGACTGCTTAAGAATTACGACAGTGAAGAGATTTATATTGTGGGAGGAGAGAGCCTTTACCGGAGGATGCTTCCCCGGTGTGACAGGGCAATAATCACCAAGATAGACGCTGACTTTGATGCTGATACATGGATGCCGGATCTGGATTGTGAGCCAGGCTGGTTTCTCAGTCAGGAGGGGGAGATTCTGGAGGAAAAAGGATTGAACTTCCGCTTCTGCCTATATGAAAAAAAGGACTTGTCAGAGAAGAAAGGAGAACATCCAGGCATCGTCTGATCCTGGATTAAAGATTAAATGAGCGGAAGAACAAAAAAAGAACTTTCAGGAGTAACCCTGCTGGGCAATCAGCAAGTCAGCTATGCTTCCGATTATGCGCCGGAAGTACTTGAGACTTTTGTCAATAAACATCAGGATCACGATTACTTTGTGAAGTTCAACTGTCCTGAATTTACCAGCCTCTGCCCCATGACAGGACAGCCGGATTTCGCCACGATCTATATCTCCTATGTCCCGGATGTCAGGATGGTGGAGAGCAAGTCACTGAAACTGTATTTATTCAGTTTCAGGAATCATGGGGATTTTCATGAAGATTGTGTCAATATCATCATGAAAGACCTCATTGCTTTAATGGATCCAAAATACATTGAAGTCTGGGGGAAATTTACGCCCCGCGGCGGGATTTCCATAGACCCTTACACTAATTACGGAAAGACGGGGACCATGTGGGAGAAGGTTGCTTTTGACCGGCTGACCCACCATGATATGTACCCGGAAAAGATTGACAACCGATAATGAATCCGAATAAAAAAAGTGAATCGAACACTTGTTTTTCTTCTGGATATGTGTTAGAATGATTTCAGATTAGAACATTTGTTCTGTTTTTTGGAATATAGGAGGATATATTATTTATGGCAAGGAAATCAGATTCTGGTGATACCAGAGTAGAATATATCGGAGACAGAGAGGCGAAGCTGCAGGCTTTGAACAGTGCGGTCTCATCCATCGAGAAAAATTTTGGCAAGGGCTCCATCATGAAGCTTGGGGACTCTGTTGCCAACATGAATGTGAGATCCATACCCACAGGGTCCATCAGCCTGGACGTTGCACTGGGAGTGGGAGGTGTTCCCCGCGGAAGGATCATTGAGATTTACGGTCCGGAGTCCAGCGGTAAGACCACAGTGGCCCTGCACATGATTGCCGAGGCTCAGAAGAGGGACGGAATCGCCGGCTTTATTGATGCAGAGCATGCTCTGGATCCTCAGTATGCCCAGAAGATTGGCGTGGACATCGATAATCTTTACATCTCTCAGCCTGACAATGGAGAGCAGGCTCTGGAGATTGCCGAGACCATGATTCGGTCTGGTGCACTGGATATTGTGATTGTCGATTCCGTGGCGGCTTTGGTTCCCAAGGCGGAGATCGACGGGGATATGGATGATCAGCAGGTGGGACTTCATGCCCGGCTCATGTCCAAAGCCATGAGAAAGCTGACCGGTGTTATTTCCAGTTCGAACTGTGTTGTGGTATTTATCAACCAGCTCCGGGAGAAGGTAGGTATTATGTTCGGCAACCCGGAGGTAACCACCGGAGGACGGGCTCTAAAGTTTTACTCCTCTGTCCGTATGGATGTCAGGAGGGTGGAGGCAATCAAACAGGCCGGTGAGATCATCGGCAACCACACCCGGATCAAGATCGTGAAGAACAAGGTGGCACCGCCTTTTAAGGAGGCGGAGTTTGATATTATGTTCGGAGAGGGAATCTCCCGTGAAGGAGACCTGGTGGATCTGGCGGTCAAGGTGGACGTAATCAGGAAGAGTGGTGCCTGGTATTCCTATCTTGGTGAGAAGATCGGTCAGGGCAGGGAGAACGCGAAAAAGTATCTCCGGGAACATCCTGATGTCATGGCAGAAGTAGAGATGAAGGTCCGGGAGATCTTTAATCTCCCCGTAGATGAGACGGCAAAAAAGGATATGGAAGCCGCATCGGCAGACCGGTTCTCAGCGGACTATCCTGCTGCCGGCGATGATACAGGGCAGCGTACATGAATTATCGGATCACATTGGATAAGACAAGCGGAAAAAAAATCTACGTGAATCCCGGAGAGAGGGAAGGAATATATCTGTACCCTTCAGAGATCCGGAGGTGCAGGCTGGAAGAGGGCGCATCGGTGACACAGGAAGAACTGGAGCAGATGCGCCTTCAGTTCGCCCTGCCCAGGGCAAAGAGGCGGGCCATAGCCATTCTGGCCAGGAGAGACCAGACGGAGTATGAACTCCGTCAGAAGCTGGAGAAGTCCTTTACTGACTCCTTTTCCCTGGAGGAAACCATGGAGTTCGTCAGAGCCTGCGGCTATGTGGACGACCTGCAGTACAGCCGGGATTACATGGCGTCGAAACGGCACAGAAAGAGTTTTAGAATGATGAAGATGGAGCTGAAGAGGAAGGGGATCTCTGATGCTGTGCTGGCCCAGGCATTTGAGGAAGCGGGACAGGACAGAGATTCGGACCTGGCTCCCCTGGTGGAGAAGTATCTGCGCAGGTTCCCGGTGATTGATGAGACAGCCCTTCAGAAGACAGAGGCTCACTTTTACAGGAAAGGCTATCAGGCCGGTTTGGTGAGAAGGGTTGTCAGACACAGGAATGAAGAATAGGATTTGTTTTTTCTTGACTTTTGAACAGATTACGTTTAATATTATTATGTTGTACTTTGGTACAATGAAAATTTCATAAGGAGGTGCTCCTGTAGATATGACTCCAATCACTGTGATTGTTGTTCTGCTTGCGATTGTTCTGACCGCTGCAATCACTTTTCTTGCGACATCGTCTTATCACAAGAATGTGTCTGAGAAAAAAGTGGGAAGCGCAGAGGAGAAGGCCCGTAAGATTATCGATGATGCTGTGACAGAAGCAGAAGCGATGAAGCGGGAAGCTTTGTTGGAAGCAAAAGAAGAGTCTTTGAAGGCCAAGAACGAGTTCGAGAAGGAGAGCAGAGAGCGCAGGACCGAGCTGCAGAGATACGAGAAGAGAGTTCTCAACAAAGAGGAGGCGATCGATCGTAAAGCTGATTCTCTGGAAAAGAAAGAGCAGGCTCTGTCCCGCAAGGAAAGTTCTCTTGATAAGCAGAGAGCAAAAGTAGAAGAGTTGCATGCAAAACGTCTGCAGGAACTGGAAAGAATTTCAGGATTAACCTCTGAACAGGCAAAAGAGTATCTTCTTAAAACTGTAGAAGATGACGTTAAGCGGGAAATGGCGGTTATGGTCAAAGAACTTGAGACCAGAGCCAAGGAGGATGCATCGAAGAAGGCCAAAGAATATGTGGTTACCGCAATTCAGAAATGTGCGGCTGACCATGTAGCCGAGACCACAATCTCTTTAGTGCAGCTTCCCAATGACGAGATGAAAGGTCGTATCATCGGTCGAGAGGGCCGTAATATACGTACGATCGAGACACTGACCGGCGTGGATCTGATTATTGATGACACACCGGAAGCAGTCATACTCTCCAGCTTTGATCCGATTCGCAGAGAAGTTGCAAGAATTGCTCTTGAGAAGCTGATTGTCGATGGAAGAATCCATCCGGCAAGAATTGAAGAGATGGTTGAGAAGGCAAAGAACGAAGTAGAACAGACGATCCGTGAAGAGGGAGAGGCTGCTGTCCTTGAAGTTGGTATTCACGGTATCCGTCCGGAACTTGTCCGTCTCCTGGGTAAGATGAAATATCGTACCAGTTACGGACAGAATGCTTTGAAGCATTCTATCGAGGTTGCACAGCTCTGCGGTTTGCTGGCCGGAGAGATTGGCGAAGATGTACGTTTGGCAAAAAGAGCCGGCCTGCTTCATGATATCGGCAAATCCGTCGATCATGAGATGGAGGGCTCTCATATTACAATAGGTGTGGATTTATGTAAGAAATATAAAGAATCTCCAGTCGTAATAAATGCTGTTGCATCACATCACGGAGATGTGGAACCTACTAGTTTGATTGCTTGCCTTGTTCAGGCCGCCGACACAATTTCAGCTGCAAGACCAGGAGCAAGACGCGAGACGCTTGAGACGTACACGACGAGATTAAAACAGTTAGAAGACATTGCCGATTCCTTCAAGGGAGTTGAGAAGACTTTTGCCATTCAGGCAGGACGAGAAATTCGAGTAATGGTAGTTCCTGATCAGGTTAATGATTCAGAGATGGTACTTCTTGCCCGGGATATTTCCAAACAGATCGAGAACGAACTCGATTATCCGGGACAGATTAAGGTCAATGTTATTCGTGAATCAAGAGCTGTTGATTATGCAAAATAGAAGGGTAACTATTTTGCAGTTGCCAGGATGCTCACGGAATACTGTCTATAAACAGATTTCGGGAAGCATATTTACCCCATATTATTAAAGGATTTTTATGAGAAGGCTGCGTGCTCCTCTGTCCAGACAGAGAGCCGCAGCCTTTTGCGTTGAAGAATCAGCATGAAGTCATAGTAGAAATTAACTGTCAATTCATGTATAATCGAAACAAGGCACAAAAAGACGGAACTGTGTCACGAAATAATAGAGTACCTTCAGGAGAGAGGGGGAGATTGATGGATCTGCATGAATTTTATATTGGAAAAGCTTTTGATGCCTACGAATATTTCGGTGCCCATCCGACCAAGGATGGCGTTTTGTTTCGAGTCTATGCGCCCAATGCTTTGAAGATAGAACTGATCGGAGAATTTAACCAATGGGATGGCAGTGATTTTGAGATGGTCCAGGACGGTCTTTCCGGTATTTTTGAGTTAACAGCAGCTGATGCCAGACCTGGAATGATGTACAAGTATCGCATTTACCAGCAGGATGGCAATATTCTTGATCGTTTTGATCCTTATAGTTTCGGGTCAGAGCTGCGGCCCGGGACTGCTTCCATCATTGTTGATCTGGATGAATACCAGTTCAATGATCAGGAGTGGATGAAGAACCGCAGCAAGAATTATGATAAGCCTGTGAACATCTATGAGGTGCATGCCGGCTCCTGGAAATATAATCCTGAAGATGAGAACAATGGCTGGTACACCTATGACGAACTGGGAAGACAGCTGGCAGACTATGCAAAAGAGATGGGTTACACCCACATAGAGCTTCTGCCGGTCTCCGAGCATCCCTCTGACCAGTCCTGGGGTTACCAGCAGAGTGGTTATTTCTGCCCCACTTCCCGCTACGGCAATGCAGCTCAGCTCATGGAGATGGTGGATATTCTTCACAAAAACGGTATCGGTGTGATTATGGACTTTGTGCCGGTACATTTTATCACAGATAACTATGCCCTGAGCCGTTTTGATGGTACGGCCATCTACGAGTATGCTGATCCCTCCAAAGGATACAGTGAGTGGGGTACCTGTAATTTTAACTACTACAGGGGAGAAGTGAGGAGTTTTCTCCAGTCTTCTGCCGCCTTCTGGATGGACCGCTTTCATTTTGACGGGATCCGTATGGATGCCATCAGCAATGCCATCTACTGGGGAGGGGATTCTTCGAGAGGAATCAATGAAGGGGCCCTGGATTTTATAAAAATGATGAATACCGGTCTCCAGAAACTGTTTCCCACTGCGATGCTGATTGCAGAAGACTCCACCAGTTTTCCTAAAGTGACAGCGCCGGTGAAGTATGACGGTCTGGGCTTTGACTACAAATGGGATATGGGCTGGATGAATGACACTCTGGACTTTTTCCGCATTCACCCCAATGACAGAAGATTCCATTATCACGATCTGTCTTTCTCCATGATGTATTTTTATCAGGAGAATTACCTGCTTCCCTTCTCCCATGATGAAGTGGTCCATGGGAAGGCCACAATTCTGCAGAAAATGTGGGGGGACTACGACTACAAATTCCAGCAGGCTAAGACGCTCTATACCTATATGTTTACTCACCCGGGCAAAAAACTGAATTTTATGGGAAATGAGATCGGTCAGTTCCGGGAGTGGGACGAGAGGCAGGAATGCGACTGGATGCTGCTGCAGTATCCCAAGCATGATGCTTTTCATAAGTTCCTGCAAAAATTGAACAAGCTGTATCTCAGTGAACCTGCCTTTTACTGTGAAGAGTACAATCAGGAGACCTTCCGCTGGCTCGAGGTGGAGGCAGTGGAGCAGACAGTTTATATTTATGAGAGATCCTACGGGGATGACAGGTTTATTGTAGTGATCAATGCCAGCGAGAACCAGTATGATGATTTCGAATTTGGCTATGACCATAACGCGGTTCTGCATGAAGTCCTCTCCGGGGAACGCCAGGAATTCGGCGGCTATTTTGCGGGTTCGGATGCCCCGGTCAAGGCAGAGCTTAAGGGCTACAAATGGTGGAAGAGAAAGTTCCATATAACTATCCCTGCCCTGGCGGCTATCATTTACCGGGTGGAGATTCTTCCGGAGCCGAAAACAGTTCCCATCCCAATGCTGGATGAAGCTTCCCGTAAGATTGACAGCAGGTATTCTGCCTCTGTGAGAAAAACCAAATAAGAGGAATTACCGGCAGAAGGACATTGATTGAAACTATGAAAATAGGTGTAAAACTTGATGCATTTGAAGGTCCTCTGGATCTTCTTTTGCATTTAATCGAAAAAAATAAAGTAAGTATATATGACATTCCCATCGTGGAGATCACAGATCAATATCTTGAGTATCTTCATGCCATGGAGGCTGAAGAATCCATGGAATCCCTCAGTGAGTTCCTTGTCATGGCGGCAACGCTCCTGCAGATTAAGTCCAGGATGCTCCTGCCCAGAGAGGAGAAGGAGGAAGAGGAGGACCCAAGAGAAGAGCTGGTACGGCGTCTTATGGAGTATAAAATGTTCAAATATGCGGCCATGGAGCTCAAAGATCTGAGTGTGGATGCCCAGAAAGTATTTTATCGGGGGGAGAGTGTGCCCAGAGAGATACGGGAATACCAGGATCCGGTGGTGCCGGAAGAAATCGTGGGAGACATCTCTCTGACCAGGCTGAATGAAGTCTTTCAGATGGTGATTCGGAGAAAGAAGGATATGGAAGATCCTGTCCGGAGTAAATTTGGCAAGATCCGCAAGGAGAAATACCGGGTGGAAGACCGGATAACGGATATCCGAAAGATGGTGAAGGGCATGAGAAGGATCAATTTCAGGACGCTTTTGGATATCCAGCCTTCCAGGGAAAAGGTGATTGTGACTTTCCTGGCGGTCCTGGAACTCATGAAGATGGGTGAGATTGCAGTTACTCAGGAGGAAAACTTTGCCGAAATCTACTTAGACAGTGTAGAGTGACACCCGGTATTTGGGAGCGATACAAAAGGTGACTGGAAGAGTTTTTAGAGATTTTTAAAACAGAGTTTGTTGAAGAGAGTTTTTTATGGAAGAGATAAGACAAAATACAGAGACAGAAGAGGAAACCCGGCTGGAAGGCGAAGTTCTTGACCGGCTGGCTTCGGATCCTTCGGGCCAGCAATATTTTGCTGTGGAGGGAATGGGAACCCTGGATTTATCTGAGGAAGAGAAGGATACGGTAAAGGGGATTCTTGAAGCGGTCCTTTTTACCATGGGAGATTCTGTGGAACCGGAACGCCTGGCTGAAGTCCTGGAGATGGACTCTGACAGTGTAGAGGCAATTCTTCGGGAAATGCAGGTGGAGTACAGCGGCCGGAACAGAGGAATTACTTTGAAAGAACTGGATGGATCCTGGCAGATCTGCACCAAAATGGAGACCTATGACTATATCAGAAAACTGGTCTCACGGCCCAAGAAACGGTCCTTGACAGATGTTCTTTTGGAGACTTTGTCCATCATCGCCTACAAGCAGCCTGTGACCAGACAGGAAATAGAGGCAATCCGCGGCGTAAAATGTGATTTCGCTGTCAATAAACTGTTGGAGTACGGGCTGGTGAAGGAACTGGGAAGGCTGGATACCATCGGGCATCCGATTATATTTGGGACAACAGAAGAATTTCTGCGCTGTTTTGGGGTATCCTCCATGGAGGAACTGCCGGATATCGATGAAGTGAAGAAACAGGGATTTCTGGAGGAAGCCATGGAGGAAGTGTCTTCCGCCATCGATGTGACGGTATGAATACCTGATAAGACCTATGAATATCTGATGAGACATGCAAAGAGAGGGCATCCCCTGATCACTTACGGTGATGGAGGCAGGCCCTCTCTTTTACGTCATTTTTGAGAAACCTTACTTCAGCTCGGAATAGCCATAGCCGTTAACCAGAGCCTCAATCCGCTGCCCGTCTTTGCAGTAGGGGCACTCGGACTTTTTGTAGGTATGATAATTCGGAATGTCAGAGGTAGTGAAGAGACTGTTTACCGGCATGTGGCCATACTCGGAAATGGCGCTGAAGATAGAAGAGATTCCGGCCAGCTTGCCGCCGTAGAATTCAATACATTCCCAGCCCCGGTTGATGGTGATGCCTGTGGTGACAGAGGCCATCAGGATGATGACATTACGGTCCCTGATCATGGGCTGAATATTTTTTCGGAAAAACATCTGTCCGTCACTGTCAATCTCCGGGGTAACAATGTAGATCGATTTGTGCATGTTGTGGGAAAAGAAGCCCTTCTCCGTCAGCTTCTCTGCCAGGAAAGCACCGATGACCTCTGTTCCGTCGAGACAAACAATGGTATCAACGATTGTATTATGCTTATAAAGCTGCACCAGAGCATTGGCGGCCTCTTCAGCATTGGACTGACGGACCTTGATGGTTGTCAGATCAATAAAATAATTGACATGGGAATGTCTCGTGGCAAAATGTCCGGGATAGACGCCCAGTTTCAAATTGCATGTTCTGGAATGAAATGTAATCTTGCGATTCTCCATGTAAACCCCTCCTATTTGTAATCATATTACTGTTTAAATAGAACAAAGTCCGCAAACGGACTTCAACCTTCCTGCCCTTCACTCATGAGAACAGCTGTTGATAAACAGTAATTATTGTTTTATTTATTATAGCTTAAATCAGTGGAAAAATAAAGAGACAAGTAACAATTACTTATGTTCGAAAGGGTTAAAACCCATAAAACGAAAATATGAAAAGTTGGTATCGAAACCGATAAACAAGGGGAAAAGAATCTTAAAAATCGTTAATAAATTAACATATGGTATCTCGCTCCGTGATATTTCCTTTCGTTTTTCTAAAATTATCATCCATATGATGTTTTATGGCGTCCATGGAAAACAGACTGGACAGAAGATGTAATATCCTGAAACAGCCAGTGAAAGCAGAAGCATTGCTGTAAATCCCTCTTGTCTCACACTGAAAATGTGTTTTGTGTCATTGTAAAAAATGTCCTAAAAACTTATGAAATCATGGCAATTTTCTGTTAAAAAACTAACGGAAAATCATTGATTATGTGGCGGAATTTTGATATGATGTATGGGATTGTTCAGCAGGGGATTCTCTGTCAGGACAACTGCCTTATGCGAAAATATCGATATGAAATATATGGAGGTATAAAGATGGGTAATACCAGAATGGGTGCCAGGGAGAGGATAGAATATCTTCTGGACGCCCACAGCTTTGTGGAACTTGCCGGATACGTGTCAGCCAGAAATACAGACTATAATCTTGGCGCAAAAAAGGTGAAGGGTGACGGCGTTATCACCGGGTACGGCGTGCTGAATGACAGGATGGTCTATGTCTACAGTCAGGATGCATCGGCTCTGGGAGGATCTGTCGGCGAGATGCATGCAAAGAAGATTGCTTCCCTCTATGATCTGGCCATGAAGACAGGTGCCCCGATCATCGGGCTTTTAGACTGCGCCGGTCTTAGACTGCAGGAAGCCACAGACGCTCTGCATGCTTTCGGAACCATTTTTTATAAACAGACCCAGGCGTCCGGAAAGATTCCGCAGATCGCTGCTGTTTTTGGAATGTGCGGCGGCGGAAGTGCCGTTATGAGTTCTTTGGCGGATTTCACTCTGATGGAGAAAGAGCACGGACGCCTCTTCGTGAACAGTCCCAATACCTTTGCAGGGAATACAGAGGAGCAGCTGAACACAGCCAGTGCCCAGTATCAGGCAGCCAAGACAGAAAATGTGGATATCGTCTGTGATTCTGAAGAAGAACTTCTGTCTGCGGTGAAGAAGCTGGTGGACTTTCTTCCTTCCGATTACGAGGCAGAAGATGCGGCGCCCGATTGTGACGATGATCTCAACAGGATTATTCCGGAACTCAATGATTCAGAGTATGATGCCAGATTCATTCTTTCATCCATCTCAGATGATAATATTTTCATGGAACTGAAAAAGGACTTTGGGACCGATATGGTGACAGCGTTCATAGCCCTTGACGGGGAGACTGTGGGAGCAGTTGCCAACCAGCCCGTGGACGGGGAGAGCAGGCTGTCCTATAAAGGGCTCAGGAAAGCAGCGCGCTTTATAAAATTCTGTGATGCCTTTTCCATCCCAATCCTCACCGTGACCAATGTGGAAGGGCTCAAGGCTGACACCCATGAGGAGAGAAGACAGGCGGAAGCACTGGCGTCCTTTACCGCGGCCCTGGCCCAGAGCACTGTCGCCAGAATCAATCTCATCGCCGGGACAGCCTATGGCACGGCTGCAGTGGTAATGAACTCCAAGGCCATCGGCGCTGATTTTGTACTGGCCTGGCCGGATGCCCGCATTGGTATGATGGATGCCGGTCAGGCAGTCCGCATTATGTACGGAGAAGAACTTCAGGAGATGGAAGATCAGGCGGCATTTCTTACTATGAAGACAGCAGAGTACAAAGAACTGCAGAGCAGTGCCCTCTCCGCTGCCTACAGAGGGTATGTGGATGACATCATTGAGCCGGATGCAACCAGAAAGCGTCTGATTGCCGCCTATGATATGCTTTACGGCAAGACGGAGCAGCCGGCGGCAAAGAAACACCCGGCCATATAGTAGATAGAGAGGTGAGAACATGAGTGATAAACTGGTGACAGCCCTGCTTAATACTATGATGGGTATGGGAACTGTTTTTCTGGTGTTGATTTTTATATCTCTGATCATTTCCCTGTTCGTCTATGTCCCGGGGCTGGAGCGCCGGCTGAGAAGGCTTGGCAGCAGAATCAGCAGATATTTTGCCAGAAGGAAGCCGGAGCAGCCGGATCCGGAGCGGAAGATACCCCGGCGGCCCAGGCTCAGCAAGGAAGAACTTTATGATCAGAATACAGAGCAGGAGCCGGATGAAGGTGCATTGATCGCCGTGATCATGGCGGCTATTGTGGCTTCTGAGGGCGGTGCCGTCAGTGCGGACCAGCTGGTGGTCCGGTCCATAAGACGGGTCGGCCGGAGAAAGAAGCAGTCCAGAAGATAGAGACGCAGGACCATGAAAGGTCCGGAAATCTGATATAGAACCGGAAAGCAAATAATACATGGAGGATATCTGATGAAAAATTATAGAATAACTGTCAATGGCGTAGAATACGAAGTATCTGTAGAAGAACTGGGTGAGGGTGCAGCGGTGAGTACTGCTCCGGCGGCAGCTCCGGCAGCTGTAAAAGCTCCGGCAGCCAAAAAGCCGGAAGCAAAGAAGACAGGCGGCGCTGAGGGTGCTGTCAAAGTGAACGCCCCCATGCCCGGCAAGATCCTTGCCGTAAAGGTTTCTGAGGGCCAGGATATTAAGAAAGGTGATGTGGTCGTTGTCCTGGAGGCTATGAAGATGGAAAATGAGATCTATGCCAGCGCCAGCGGCGTAGTTGCCACTGTCAATGTATCAGCCGGAGATATGGTTGAAGGCGGAGATGTGCTGGCTACCATCAATTAAGTGAGCAGGAGAAAAGAACAGAAGGAAAAAATGGAGGAAATCCTATGAGTTATGTTGCAGAGACGTTAACGAACCTCGCAGCGCAGACCGGATTTGCATTTTTGAGACCGGGCAACTTCATCATGATTCTGGTTGCCTTTGCCTTTCTTTATCTTGCGATCGCTAAGGGCTATGAGCCGCTGCTTCTGGTGCCCATCTCTTTTGGTATGCTGCTGGTGAACCTATATCCTGCCATCATGGAAGAAGGCGGATTGTTACATTATTTTTATTTGCTGGATGAGTGGAGTATCCTGCCGTCCCTGATCTTTCTGGGCGTGGGAGCGATGACCGACTTTGGTCCCCTGATTGCCAACCCGGCCAGCTTCCTTCTGGGAGCTGCCGCTCAGTTCGGTATATACGGAGCCTATTTTATGGCCATTTTCATGGGCTTTACCGGAAAGGAAGCGGCAGCCATCTCCATCATTGGAGGCGCTGACGGCCCGACGTCCATTTTCCTGGCAGGAAAACTGGGACAGACAGCCATCATGGGACCCATCGCTGTGGCTGCCTACTCTTACATGTCCCTGGTGCCTATTATTCAGCCCCCCATCATGAAGTTCTTCACCACGGAGGAGGAGCGGAAGATCAAGATGGAGCAGCTGCGTCCGGTTTCCAAGACAGAGAGGATCCTTTTCCCCATCGTGGTAACGACGGTGGTATGTCTGGTCCTTCCCACCACAGCCCCTCTGGTGGGTATGCTGATGCTGGGAAATCTGTTCCGTGAAAGTGGTGTGGTAAAACAGCTGACAGAGACAGCTTCCAATGCTTTGATGTATATTGTCGTCATCGTTCTGGGTACTTCTGTGGGTGCCACCACCAGTGCTGAGGCCTTCCTGAATGTGGCCACCATCAAAATTGTGGTTCTGGGCCTGATTGCCTTCTGTGTAGGAACAGCTGCCGGCGTCCTGTTCGGCAAGCTTATGTGCAAGCTCACCCATGGAAAGGTAAATCCGCTGATTGGGTCGGCCGGTGTTTCCGCTGTGCCCATGGCTGCCCGTGTGTCCCAGAAGGTGGGTTCCGAGGCAGACCCCGGCAATTTCCTGCTGATGCATGCCATGGGTCCCAATGTGGCCGGTGTAATCGGTACGGCTGTGGCAGCCGGAACCTTCATGGCAATCTTTGGCGTCTGATTTTTTGCTGACGGACGAAGACCATACTGCATTTTCGACAGCTTCGTTTTGTCATGACAGGATCATAATAAGATTATAGATCTGAAGGGCCGGGTTCCGCTGTCCCGGTGCCGGAATGAATGAAACCTTAGAACGGCGGATTTGAGAAAGGAGAGTTTTCCGAATGGCTGATAGAAAGAAACCGGTAAAAATTACAGAGACCGTTCTTCGTGACGCCCACCAGTCCCTGATCGCGACCCGTATGACCACGGAGGAGATGCTGCCCATCATTGATAAGATGGACCAGGTCGGGTACAACGCGGTGGAGTGCTGGGGCGGAGCCACCTTTGATGCCTGTCTTCGTTTCCTGAAGGAGGATCCCTGGGTGCGGCTCAGAAAGCTGAGGGAAGGATTTAAAAATACAAAACTTCAGATGCTTTTCCGCGGACAGAATATTCTAGGCTACAAGCCTTACCCTGATGATGTGGTGGAGTATTTTGTGCAGAAATCCATCGCCAACGGTATAGATATCATACGTATTTTTGACTGTTTAAATGATCTGAGAAATCTGCAGACTGCTGTGGATGCCACCAAGAAAGAAGGCGGGCACGCCCAGGTTGCTCTGTCCTACACCTTAGGAGATGCCTATACCCTGGAATACTGGGCTGACACTGCCAGGAAGATTGAGGAGATGGGGGCGGATTCCCTCTGTATCAAGGATATGGCAGGGCTTCTGGTTCCCTATGAAGCGGCCCGCCTTGTGAAGGCTTTAAAGAGCTCCTCCAACATTCCGGTGGAAATGCATACCCACTATACCAGTGGTGTTGCAGCGATGACTTATCTCAAGGCTGTGGAGGCAGGAGCGGATATCATCGATACAGCGATGTCACCCTTTGCCATGGGAACCAGCCAGCCGGCAACAGAAGTCCTGGTGGAGACCTTCCGGGGTACGGAGTACGACTCCGGTTTAAACAGAGAATTGTTAGGCCAGATTGCTGATTATTTCCGCCCCATCCGGGAGAGAGACCTGGAGAGCGGCCTCATGAGTACCAAGGTCCTGGGTGTAAATATCAAGACCCTTATGTACCAGGTACCCGGTGGTATGCTGTCCAATCTGGTGTCCCAGCTGGACCAGCAGGGGGCCTCTGATAAGTTTCAGCAGGTACTTGAGGAGGTGCCGAGAGTCCGTAAAGATTTCGGAGAGCCTCCCCTGGTTACTCCGTCCAGTCAGATTGTGGGTACCCAGGCGGTATTGAATGTTCTGACCGGTGAGCGCTATAAGATGATTACCAATGAATCCAAAGCCCTCCTGCGGGGAGAGTACGGACAGACTGTAAAGCCCATGAATCCGGAGGTAATTAAGAAGGCCATAGGCGACGAGGAGAGAATCACCTGCCGGCCGGCAGATCTTCTGGAACCGGGACTTCCTGAATTTGAAAAGAAAGTGGCTCCCTGGAAACAGCAGGAAGAAGATGTGCTTTCCTATGCCCTCTTCCCCCAGGTGGCCGAGGAATTCTTCAAATATCGTGAGGCCCAGCAGACCGGGATAGACCCGGCCAAGGCTGACATGGAAAATGGAGCCTACCCCGTTTAGAAATCAAACCACAAATGAGACTGATGAAAATGCCGCAGCAGGAGACAGAGAGCCAGTTCTCTCTGCTTTCTGCCAGCGGCATTTTCCGGTTTTTTGACGGGCACAGCCGGCCCGTCGGAGGGGAATCGCTTGACGAATCAGAAAACCATATGTTATCTTAGATAATTGAGTCAAAAACACAGACATACATTCCGATCAGGAGAGGAGCAAAGACGATGTCAGAAATATATTTTGACAATGGAGCAACCACAAGGCCGTTTCCGGAAGTTCGAAGTATTATGGCCCAGGTGCTGGATGAGGACTACGGCAACCCGTCCTCCATGCATAAGAAAGGCTTTCAGGCAGAAAAGTATGTGACCAGGGCCAGAGATATTATCGCCCGTTCTCTGAAAGTTTCTGCCAGGGAGATTTTTTTTACATCCGGAGGGACAGAAGCCAACAACCTCGCCCTGATGGGCACTGCCCTGGCGGGCAGGAGACAGAGAAGACATATCATTACGTCCTGCATCGAGCACGCGTCGGTCTATAACCCTCTGTCCTTCCTGGAGGATGAAGGCTTTACCGTGACCTACCTGCCCGTGGATGAAAAAGGCCTGATCCGTCTGGAGGATCTTCAGGCTGCTCTAAGAAAGGATACTCTCCTGGTCTCTGTCATGTGTGTCAATAATGAGATTGGAGCTGTGGAACCTGTCGAAGAGATCGGAAAGATGGTAAAAGCCTTCGATCCTGGTATTCTGTTCCACACGGACTGTATCCAGGCCTACGGTAAGATGGACTGCCGGCCCAGAGCATGGAAGGCAGACCTGGTTTCCGTCAGTGGTCATAAGATCCATGGTCCCAAGGGCATCGGTTTTCTCTATGTGAAAGAAGGGACCAGAATCAAGCCCGTTCTCTGGGGTGGAAATCAGGAGAAGGGTCTGCGTTCGGGTACCGAGAATGTACCGGGGATTGCCGGTATGGGCAGGGCGGCAGAACTGATCTATGAGGATCATGACCAGAAGATCGCGTCCATTCTCAAAGTAAAAGAGCATTTGATCAAACGAGTCCTGGAGGAAGTGGAACATACCAAAGATAATTCCGGCCAGGCCCCCCATGTGGCCAGCATCAGTTTCCCGGGTGTCAGGAGTGAGGTTCTGCTACATGCCCTGGAGGACAAGGGAATCTATGTGTCCGCCGGCTCAGCCTGTTCCTCCAACAAACCTGCGGTCAGTGGAACCCTGAAGGGAATCGGACTGACAAAGGAATATTACGAATCTACACTGCGCTTTTCCTTCGGCGTCTATAATACGCCTGAGGAGGCGGACCTCTGCGTAGAGGCACTCAAAGAGCTGGTACCGGTCCTGCGCCGTTTCCAGAGAAGGTAAGAGGGATTACTTATGGAATATAAAGTATTATTGATTAAGTACGCCGAGATTGGTGTAAAAGGAAAAAACCGGCATCTGTTTGAGGACGCGCTGGTAAGGCAGATGAAATATGCCCTGGAGCCGGTGGGGGATTTTCATATGCGTAAGGAGTCAGGCAGGATTTTTGCCGAAGCCCGGTCGGACTTTGATTTCGACGAGGCTGTGGATGCCCTGAAAACGGTCTTTGGCATCTCCGGGATCTGTCCCATCATGGTGGGCGATAAGACGGACCTTCATGACCTTAGAAAGATGGCGGCTGACTATGTAGGCCGGGAATATGACAAGAAGGATTTTTCCTTCAAGGCTTTTGTCAGGAGAGCAGACAAACGTTTTCCGGGGACATCCGCAGAGCTGGCAGCTGAGATTGGGGAGGCAGTGCTCATGGCCTACCCTGAACTGACGGTGGACGTTCACCATCCCCAGGTGAAACTGACAGTGGAGATCCGGGATCATATCTATATTTACTCCCGGGAGATTCCGGGACCGGGCGGTATGCCTGTGGGGACCAATGGGCGGGCCATGCTGCTTTTGTCCGGCGGGATTGACAGCCCGGTTGCAGGCTATATGATTGCCAAGAGAGGCGTCAGTATCGACGCGGTCTACTTTCATGCGCCGCCCTACACCAGTGAGAGGGCAAAGCAGAAGGTGATTGATCTGGCGGGACAAGTGGCCAGGTATGCCGGCCCCATCAATCTTCACATTATCAACTTTACGGATATTCAGCTTGCGATTTATGAGAAATGTCCCCATGATGAACTGACGATCATTATGAGAAGATATATGATGAAGCTGGCAGAACATTTTGCAAAGGAACAGAACTGCCTCGGTCTGATCACCGGAGAGAGTATCGGACAGGTAGCCAGCCAGACCATGCAGAGCCTCTTTGTGACGGATCATGCCTGCGCCATGCCGGTGTACAGGCCATGCATCGGTCTTGACAAAAACGAGATCATAGCAATCTCAGAGAAGATCGGCACTTACGAGACTTCCGTTCTGCCCTATGAAGACTGCTGTACGATTTTTGTGGCAAAGCACCCGGTGACAAAACCCAGATTAAATGTGATTGAGAGGTCAGAGAAGAAACTGAAGGATTGTATCGATGATCTGATGAAGGAAGCCATTGAGTCGGTGGAGATTGTGAAGATTCATGCCCACCAGCAGGAAGGGTAAATATCCGCCTGGCAGAGCCGTCCATCGGACGACCGCACCCCCTGGAGGTTTTTTGTATGACAGGAAATGCAAAGCAATTTTATGTCATACAAAAAAAGCAGCCGCCAGTTCCCGGCAGGGAACCGGTGCTGCTTTGTAAATACAGCGGAAATATGTGCCTGATTTAAAGCTGCCCCCGGATAGAACAAGGGGATCCTGACTGTATTATTCCTGTTCGATAAGATAAGGCTTTAACTCAGTCATAATTTCATCAAGATTGTCTGCGTTATGGATATTTAAATCAATTGGCTTGGATATATCTAAACTGAAGATACCCATAATGGATTTAGCGTCGATCACATAACGGCCGGAAACCAGGTCAAACTCTGCGTCAAAGCGGTTGATCACATTAACGAATGTCTTAACCTTATCGATAGAATTCAGAGAGATTTTCACGGTTTTCACAGGCAGTACCTCCTTCAAAATATTGTCAAATAATTACTAATATAGTACCTTTTTGACTTACAAAAGTCAATGCGATTGAATGAAAAAGGAGAATAATTTATGGGTCTGAAACGTAAGGCTGCCTTCCTGACCCTGGGATGTAAAGTAAATCAATATGAGACTGATGCCATGGAGGAACTGCTCCGGAATGCGGGGTATCAGATTGTGGATTTTGATGATATGGCGGACGTCTATGTGATCAATACCTGTTCAGTGACCAACATGGCCGACCGCAAGAGCCGGCAGATGATCCACAGGGCCCGGCGAAAGAATCCCCAGGCTGTGGTGGCGGCTGTCGGCTGTTATGTTCAGACCGGCGGCAGGGACATGCTGGAGAAAAAGCAGGCAGATGTCCTGATCGGAAACAATCGGAAAAAGGATATTGTGAAAATTCTGGATTCCTATTTTTCCTCCGATGCAAAAGAGAGGGATCCGGAGCAGGCTTGTCCGGAATGGAGTTACGTTCATGATATTGCCCGGGACAAGGAGTATGAAGGCCTTTCCATTCACAATGTGACCGGCCACACCAGGGCCTACCTGAAGATCCAGGACGGATGTAATCAATTCTGTTCCTATTGTATCATCCCCTATGCCCGGGGGAGGATCCGGAGCAGAAATCCCCGGGAAGTTCTCGAGGAAGTAAGAAGACTGACGGAACGGGGCTTCCGGGAAATCGTGCTGACGGGGATTCACCTGAGTTCCTACGGTCTGGACCTGGACAGCGGGAAGAGGGAATCCAACAGGCCGGGCGAAGAAAACCCGTATCTGGGAGGACCCGTGTCCCTGCTGACGCTCGTAGAGGATCTGCAGAAGATTCCAGGTCTGGCCCGGATCCGGCTCAGCTCTTTGGAGCCCCGGATTATCACGGAGGAGTTTGTCAAGGGCCTCAAAGCCTGTGATAAAGTCTGCCCGCATTTTCATCTGTCTCTGCAGAGCGGCTGTGACGCCACCTTGGCCCGGATGAACAGAAAATATAATACGGCAGACTACCGCGAGGCTGTGACTCTTCTCAGGAAGGTCTATGATCAGCCGGCCATCACGACAGACGTCATCGCCGGTTTCGTGGGAGAAACAGAAGAGGAATTTGAGCAGACCAGGACATTTCTTGAAGAGATCCGGCTCTATGAAATGCATATTTTCAAATATTCTGTTAGGGAGGGAACCAGGGCCCAGAAAATGCAGGGTCATCTGCCCGACCATGTCAAGACAGCCCGGTCCGGCGTCCTGCTGCAGATGGCGGCAAGGTTAAAAAAAGAATTCGAGGAGAGTTTTATTGGCCGGGAGGTGGAAGTGCTTCTTGAGGAGGAGATCTGTATGGACGGCAGAACCTACTGGCAGGGCTATACAGAACGCTATGTGAAAGTCTATGTGGAAAATCCTGGAGAATGTCGTAAATTATCACGAAATACTCTTGTGAACATTAAAATTATCGGATTTCTCCCTGAAAATTTACCTCAAAATGGCCTCTTCGGAAAAGTTTCTTGAATTTTAAGGGCAGGCATAGTAGAATAGATATTGATTGTATTTAGGCGTGAGGAGGCTTTCATGGGGAAAAATAATACACAGTTTTTTCAGGTAGTCAAAGAACAGCAATATGACGTTGAGTCTATTCTTAGAGATGTGTATGAAGCTCTGACAGAGAAAGGCTACAATCCGGTTTATCAGATTGTGGGCTATATTATGTCCGGAGACCCGACCTATATCACCAGCCACAAAAATGCCAGGAGTCTTATTATGAAGGTGGAGAGGGACGAGATTCTGGATGTCCTTTTTGAGAATTATATTGAGACCAGGCTGAAAGATGCGCATTCAGGCGAAACAGAGAGCCAGCAGTAATGAAGCAGAGATGGATGGGACTCGATTACGGGACAAAGACGGTCGGTGTTGCAGTGAGCGATGAGCTGGGCATTACAGCACAGGGGTTAGAGACCATACCGAGAAAATCAGAAAAGAAGCTGAGAAAGACACTGGCGCGGATTGAGGCGCTGACAGAAGAGTACAAGGTATCCCGGATTGTTCTGGGACTGCCTAAGAACATGGATAACACACTGGGAGAACGGGCTTTGGCCGCGCAGGATTTCAAGACGGCGCTGGAGAGAAGAACCGGTCTGCCGGTTGTGTTATGGGATGAAAGATTGACGACGGTAGAATCTAACAGGATTCTGATGGAGGGCGGTGTTCGCCGGGAGAACCGCAAGGCGCGGATCGACTGGATGGCAGCCGCTCTTATTCTGCAGAGTTATCTGGATGCCCACAGGGAAGAACTGACTTCCCAATCTGCAGGGTCATTAGACTGACCGCCAGTTTAATCGTAAACGAGTGGACCACAGCATTTGGAGCAGGCTTCGGCCTGCGGGGTAAATATGAAAAAGATGGAGAGTATTCCCTTTGTGACAGAAGAGGGAGAAACAATTGATTTTTATATTCTTGAGCAGACGACTGTGAACGGGGCGACTTACCTCCTTGTGGAGGAAGGCGGTCAGGATTCCGAGGAGGCAGAGGTCTATCTGATGAAGGTCCTGCCCGGCAGTGATGAGGATGATATGGAGACCTGCGTTTTTGTGGAAGATGAGACAGAACTTACAACTGTGTCTGCGATATTTGAGCAGCTGCTTGAGGACACAGATATCGTACTGTCATAGAGGGAATCTGTATAAAACCTGCTCGGGAATTATTTAGCTGATAATTATGTTCTTAGAATTAGCTGCCTGATGATATGAGGAAAGATTCTTCTGTCTGTCCGGTCCTTTTAGAGGCGGGAGATGATCCGGCAATTCAGACAGCTGGGATTAGAACGGTCAAAATTTAAGATTGTACGGAGGTAACATTTTGAAAACAACGGGTACTAAACCGGTGAAGATCATACCTCTTGGCGGATTGGAACAGATTGGCATGAATATTACTGCCTTCGAGTATGAGGACAGTATTATTGTGGTGGACTGCGGTCTGGCCTTTCCGGACGAAGAGATGCTGGGAATCGACCTGGTCATTCCTGATATTACATATTTGAAAGAGAACGCATCCAAGGTGAAGGGACTGGTCATTACTCATGGACATGAAGACCATATCGGAGCCATCCCCTATGCCTTGAAGGAACTGAATATCCCCATCTATGCAACCAAGCTGACCATGGGGCTGATCGAAAATAAACTGAAGGAGCACAATCTGCTCCGGACCACCAGAAGAAAAGTTGTCAAATACGGCCAGTCCATAAATCTGGGCTGTTTCCGCATAGAGTTTATCAAGACGAATCACAGTATTTCCGATGCGGCTGCCCTGGCCATCTATACTCCGGCAGGAGTGATCGTCCACACCGGAGACTTTAAGATAGACTATACGCCGGTCTTCGGAGACGCCATCGATCTGGGGCGCTTTGCCGAACTGGGAAAGAAAGGCGTTCTGGCCCTCATGTGCGACAGCACCAATGTAGAGAGAGCGGGTTATACTCCCTCCGAAAAGACAGTGGGCCGGACTCTGCGGCACATTTTCGAGGAATACGAAGATCACCGGCTCATTGTGGCCACTTTCGCTTCCAATGTGGACAGGGTGCAGCAGATTATCAACTGTGCCTATAAGACCAAAAAGAAGGTTGTCATAGAGGGCAGGAGCATGGTTAATACCATTTCCACTGCCTCAGAACTGGGATACATCAAGATACCGGAAAATACGCTGATTGATATAGAAGAGATGAGGAATTATCCTGACAATAAGGTGGTCTTGATCACCACCGGAAGTCAGGGTGAGACCATGGCGGCCCTTTCCCGCATGGCTAATTCCACCCATCGCAAGGTGTCCATCAGACCCAATGACGTGATCATTTTCAGTTCTCACCCTATTCCGGGCAACGAGAAAGCGGTGACCAAGGTTATCAATGAACTGGCTAAGAAAGGGGCGTCCATCATCCACCAGGATACCCACGTTTCCGGCCATGCCTGCCAGGAGGAGATCAAGCTGATCTACACATTGACCAAACCCCAGTATGCTATCCCGGTTCACGGAGAGTATCATCATCTCAAAAGACATCGGGATTTGGCCATTGCTATGGGTGTACCGAGGGACAATGTCTTTGTCCTCCAGTCCGGTGATGTCCTGAGTATCTCACCCGAGCAGGCCAAGGTTACCGGAAAGGTGCCGGCCCAGGGAATATTTGTGGATGGCTTCGGCGTGGGAGACGTTGGAAATATTGTACTCAGAGACCGCCAGCTGCTCTCGCAGAACGGACTGCTGATTGTCGTGGTAACCCTGGACAGATACAATGGCCTGCTGCTGGCCGGCCCGGATATTGTCTCAAGAGGTTTTGTCTATGTCCGGGAAAATGAAGATTTGATTGAGGATGCCAAACAGGTGGTAACGGCGACTCTGGAGCAGTGTGCAAGAAAGAAGATTACTGACTGGACCCACATCAAGTCGGCAATCCGGGATGACCTCGACAGTGTGATCTGGAAAAGACTGAAGAGAAGCCCGATGATTCTTCCAATCATTATGGAAGTTTAATGACGCACCTGTTATAATGGACGGTAGGAATTCTGCCGGGCGGGAGACCCCTGTCTTAACGCGTCCGGCATCATGACTTTATTAGCTGCTCGTGATACACTGAGCGGAAAGTGATTGGTGATACGGTTGAAGGCAGATCGGATGAAAGAGGATACTCAGCACCAGAATATTTTAGCGAAGGTGGAGGAACTGACCGCCCTGATCAGGGCATCGGACGACTACGATTGTTATCAGAGAAGGCTTGCCAGAATCAGGAATAAGCCGGACCTCTATACCCAGTTTAATGAGTTTCGAAGGGAACTGATGACACGGCGGCTGGAGAGCGATGATGAAGGCCTGACAGCCCAGGTGGAGTCACTTTACAGAGAATATTCAGCGCTTTTGAATGAGCCGCTGATCAATAGTTTTCTGACGGCAGAGCAGAGGGTTTGCGGGCTGATGCGCCGGGTCTACGACGACATGGCCGACCAGCTGCCTTTGGATTACAGTTATATGGATGGTAAGAATTATGAAGAATAGTGCGATCAAAGTGATTATAAAGATGCTGATGTATCTGCTGTTGATCATGTTTCTGATCTACATTTTCATCCTTGCGAAAAATATCGGCTATAAAATTTTTTCTGATCAGCCCAAGGACAGCGCGGGTTCTTATGCCACCACTGCCACCATTGAGGTGAAGGAGGGGGAGACCATGCTGGAGGTGGGCAGAGATCTGGAGAGCAAGGGAATTATTGAAAATGCCTACTATTTTGATATCGCCATGAGGTTTGAGGAGAAATATCCTTACTTGAAACCGGGAACCTATGAGGTGTCCTCGGCCATGAAACCTTCGGAGATCCTGGACGTCATCGCCCATGTGGATGGAGAAGGCTGACCTGAATGGCTGCGTCCGGCGGGCCGGCCTTGGCACACAGTGATAAAAGAGCAGGAAACAGCCTGCGTAGGAGTTGTTATGATAGAGAGACAGAGAGTGCAGGATTTTATACGGTCCTTTGACCGGGACCGGGGTTCCGATGCTCTCAAAACCATAGAGGAAGAAGCTCTTCGTGATCATGTACCGATTATCCGTAAGGATACGCAGGAGCTTCTTCGCATCTTGCTTAAGATGAAGAAACCGGAGAGAATTCTTGAGGTGGGAACAGCCATTGGATTTTCTTCGGTTTTTATGAAAGAGAATTCACCGCAGAGCCTCCGGATCGATACCATAGAAAATTATCCTCCCCGCATTGTCAGGGCGAGAGAGAATCTGAAAAAGGCTGATCCTGAGGGAAAGATTGTGCTCCATGAGGGGGATGCGGCAAAGGTCCTGCCCTGCCTTCAGACCCCCTATGATTTTGTGTTTATGGATGCGGCAAAAGGACAGTATATCCATTTTCTGCCGGAAATCATCCGCCTGCTGAGACCCGGGGCCATCCTGCTTTCTGACAATGTCCTGCAGGATGGGGACATCTTTGAGTCCCGCTATGGTATACGCAGAAGGAATCACACTATCCATGACAGAATGCGGGAGTATCTTTATGCCCTGACCCACCATGACAGTCTGGATACGGTGATCCTGGAGAGTGGAGACGGGGCAGCGGTCAGCGTCAAAAACTGGTCGTAACTTATGGAAAGGCGCAGGAAGCCTGATCCGAAATCACAGAATATTCATTCGTAATCTGATGAAAGGACAGTTATGAGAAAGACAGAATTACTGATTCCCGCCAGCAGTCTGGAGGTGCTTAAGACAGCAGTACGTTACGGGGCTGACGCGGTATATATCGGAGGAGAGATGTACGGGCTCCGGGCCAAAGCAAGAAACTTCTCCCCGGAGGATATGGCAGAAGGGATCCGCTTTGCCCACCAGCGGGGGGTAAAAGTCTATGTTACTGCAAATATTGTTGCCCATAACAGGGATCTTGAGGGAATCCGCGAATATTTTCATGAACTTTTGAATCTGGGGGAAAATGCAGTGCCTGATGCTCTGATTATCTCTGATCCGGGAGTATTCATGATCGCCCGGGAAGTGTGCCCGCAGATGGATATTCACATCAGTACCCAGGCCAACAGTACCAATTACGGTACTTACAACTTCTGGTATCAGCAGGGGGCCTCCAGGGTGGTGGCTGCCCGGGAATTATCTCTGGAAGAATTGGCCGGGATCCGCAGGGAAATCCCTGATGACATGGAGATTGAGGCTTTCGTTCATGGGGCCATGTGTATCTCCCATTCAGGCCGCTGCCTGCTCAGCAGTTATTTTACAGGCCGCAATGCCAACATGGGAGCATGTACCCATCCCTGCCGCTGGAAATACTATGTCATGGAAGAAACCAGACCCGGTGAATACCTTCCGGTGGAGGAGACAGAGAGGGGAACCTATATCTTTAATTCCAGGGATCTGTGCATGATTGAACATATTCCGGATCTTCTGGAGGCCGGCGTGGACAGCCTGAAGATTGAGGGCAGGATGAAGACAGCGCTCTATGTGGCCGCTGTAACCAGAACCTACAGAAGGGCCATCGATGACTACAGGAAGGACCCGGCCCTCTATGAGAAGAACCTTCCCTGGTACAGGGAGGAGATTGCCAAGTGCACTTACCGTCAGTTCACCACTGGCTTTTATTACGGACCTACTGATGAGAATGCGCAGATTTATGATGCCAATACCTACATCAAAGAATACACTTATATAGGTATTGTGCAAAAAACCGATGTGGATAACTGGTCTATGATTTATCAAAGAAACAAATTTTCAGTAGGAGAGGAGATCGAAGTTATGATTCCGGATGGGGACAACCTTATCCTTACGGTTCTGGCCATGGCTGACCAGGACCGGAATCCCATCACATCCGCGCCCCATCCCAAACTGCCCACCTGGATCCGCTTTGACCGGCCCCTGCAGGAAGGCTGGCTGCTGCGCCGCCGCGAAGCTGCGGCAGATTTAAAATGACAGTGGAACCCATTGACGGATATGCTGTCATCTTTGCAATTGACCTTGCGAAAAGAAGATATTTATTATACAATAATACAGTAAAACTCCCGTGCGGAGAAATCTGCCCGGATATTATAGAAGATGAGTAGATACATTAAGGAGGTTAATCAGATATGATTTCTGCTGGTGATTTTAAGAATGGTTTGACCATTGAGAGCGAGGGAAATGTTTTTCAGGTTGTAGAGTTTCAGCATGTAAAGCCGGGAAAGGGCGCGGCATTTGTCCGGACTAAATTAAAAAACATCAAGAGCGGCGGTGTGGTTGAGAAATCTTTCCGCCCGACTGAGAAGTTTCAGCAGGCTCATATTGAGAGGAAGAATATGCAGTATCTGTATAATGATGGAGACCTCTATTACTTCATGGATACTGAGACCTACGATCAGGTTGGCCTCGGCGAGGATCTGATCGGCGACGCTCTGAAGTTTGTCCGTGAGAATGATATGGTGACCACTATTTCTCATAACGGAGAAACCTTCGCTGTTGAGCCTCCGATGTTTGTAGAGCTTGAAGTCACAGAGTGTGAACCTGGAGAGAAAGGCAACACCGCTACCGGCGCAACAAAACCATGTACCGTGGAGACCGGTGCAACGGTCTATGTACCATTATTTGTGAATCTGGGAGATAAACTTAAGATTGATACCAGAACGGGAGAATATCTGTCCAGAGTATAGGGGACGGCTTTCACCTCAAATTGATGATTACAGGCGAAAACCATTTGGTTTTCGCCTGATTTACAGTCTGCAGATGCTGCGGACTTTATACTATTTTTTATTTAGGAGGTAGAGAATACTATGAGTGACAGAGAGAAGCCTCGAAGGAATTCCCGCAAAGAGTCCGGCAGCCGCGCAAGAAAGAAGTCCGGCGGAGGAATCAGCCAGTACATTATAGGGGCAGTCATCGTGGCGGTACTCGTTCTTGGAATGTTTACCCTAGGCAGGAAGATGTTCGGCGGTGATGCCAAAAAAGCAGGTTCGGACACTGTGGTAACAGAGGCCGAGGCCAAGGAGACTACAGAGCAGAAAGCTGACAACAGCGTGCCGCTGACTAAGCTTGAGATCAAGGCCCCTGCCAATAATGTCCGGGTTGGGGAAGAGATGGCCCTGGACATTGTGACAGAGCCGGCTGATGCGACCAACACAAAACTGACCTGGACCATCAGCGATGATTCCCTGGCTGAGTTGTTCACCATATCTGACACTGGAGTTCTCACCATGCTCGACGGAGCTGAGAAACATGATATTACTCTCAAGGCGGAAGCAGCGGACGGTTCCGGCCTCTCTGCTACAGTAGATCTGAAGGTATTTCCTAAGATTGATCCTTCCAAACCCATGGTTGCCATTACTTTTGATGACGGCCCAAATCCGGACACCACCAATGTGATGCTGGATGCCATCGAGGAGAACTATGCAAAATGTACGTTCTTTGTTCTCGGACAGAACGCCGAGTACTACCCGGAAGTTGTGAAGCGTGAATATGAGCTGGGTCAGCAGGTTGGCACCCATACATACAGTCATCAGCAGCTCACAAATCTGCAGGGATCTGCCCTCACCCAGGAGATTGAGAAGAGCGTCAAAGCGATTGAGGCTGCCATCGGCGTTGCCCCCGTACTGATGAGACCTCCCTATGGAGCTTACAATGATACAGTCCGTGCGGAAGCGAAAAAGTTTGGTCTCTGCTGCGTAAACTGGTCCCTGGATACAGAGGACTGGAAGACCAAGAATGCTGACGCTACCTATCAGATGGTGATGAAGGCGGTGGACGGCGATGTGGTTCTCCTGCATGACATTCATCAGTACAATGTGGATGCTGTGAAAAGATTTGTCCCCGACCTGATGGAGCAGGGATATCAGCTGGTGACCGTATCAGAGCTTTATAAGGCCCGGGGCGAGACCCTTGAACCGGGAACCATTCATTTCCGGACAGATCCCACTGAGGCAGTTCCGGGACAGACCGGCCCTGCAGAACCTCAGGATGCTGCAGCGGAGGGAAGCAGTGCGGCGGCTCAGTAATTCTCTCAAAGAGGAAAGAGTCCGACAGCGGGATCTGGAGAAGCAGGATGTCTTAGCAGCACCCGAAGCAGACAGGAAGGGCAATTATCACAATGATTACAGCCCCAGATACGAAAAGCCCTATGACATCTATGAAAAAGCCCGCAGTCATGTGAAGAAATTAAAGAAGAATCAGAACGAAATGAAATGAGATCACAGGCTGCCGCATTAAAGCGGCTGCCACGTTGACTTAAAAGGCAAGGATCCCCATGTCCTGTGTTGTGTCAGTTGCTGGCATCTGTGCGTCTGATGACGGACTTAAGATCAGTCCGTCCCAGAACGTACAGACACCACCAAACGACAAACACGCAGGACATGGGGATCCTTGCCTTTATCTCAAGTTTCTGATCCGCATTTAATACGTCAGATTCTGTTTGGAGATGTCAAAGTTATGGAATATATTTCCAATAACGAGAAATACAGAGAAAAAATTAGAAAATAAGAGTAATATAGAGAAATAATATAATATTTAAGGATATGATAAGCATTTCAGCATTTTTAAGATTTGCAATTATAGGGAAAAAAACCTATTATATGTTCTAGGTATTAGCACTCGAGATTACCGAGTGCTAACAGGCTGATAAAAAGACAGATCCCTGGAAAGTGCCTGTTTCCGGGACTGGACAACAGAACTGTATGTTGTCACAAAAGTCCGGAAGAGACAGGGATCAGATTTTTGGAATTCCACAGGAGGTTTATATTATGAAGTTAGTGCCATTAGCAGACAGAGTTGTATTAAAGCAGCTTGAGGCAGAGACCAAGACTCAGTCAGGGATTATCCTCACCAGTTCTGCCCAGGAAAAACCCCAGGAGGCTGAGGTAGTGGCAGTCGGCCCCGGAACCGAGGAAGTAAAAATGGAAGTTGCAGTAGGTCAGAAGGTAATCTACTCCAAATATTCAGGAACTAACGTGAAGATGGGCGAGGATGAGTATATCATCGTAAAGCAGGGTGACATCCTGGCAATCGTAGAATAAGCAGCATAGACATTACATGAATGAAAGCTTTCCTGTCCGGGGCGGATTCCGGGCGGGAAGAAATCATATCAGGAGGATAGATAATTATGGCAAAAGAGATTAAATACGGCGTTGAAGCCAGAAAAGCTTTAGAGGCTGGCGTAAACCAGTTAGCAGATACTGTACGCGTGACCCTGGGTCCCAAGGGACGGAATGTTGTTCTTGATAAGACCTACGGCACACCACTGATTACCAACGATGGTGTGACCATCGCCAAAGATATCGAGCTGGAAGATGCTTTTGAGAATATGGGCGCTCAGATTGTCAAGGAAGTTGCCACCAAGACCAATGATGTGGCCGGTGACGGTACAACAACCGCAACAGTTCTTGCCCAGGCTATGATCAATGCAGGTATGAAGAACCTGGCAGCTGGCGCCAATCCCATCATCTTGAGAAAAGGAATGAAGAAGGCAGCAGATGCCGCAGTTGAGGCTATTGGCAAAATGAGCCAGCAGGTTGGCGGCAAAGAGCAGATTGCCAAAGTTGCCTCCATCTCCGCAGGGGATGAAGAAGTAGGCCAGCTGGTGGCAGACGCCATGGAAAAGGTTTCCAAAGACGGTGTCATCACCATCGAAGAGTCCAAGACCATGATGACTGAACTGGACCTGGTGGAAGGTATGCAGTTTGACCGAGGCTATATCTCCGCTTACATGGCTACCGATATGGAAAAAATGGTAGCTGAGCTTGACGATCCTTATATCCTGATCACGGACAAGAAGATCAGCAATATCCAGGAGATCCTCCCGCTCTTAGAGCAGATCGTGCAGAGCGGCGCCCGTCTTCTGATCATCGCCGAGGATGTGGAAGGTGAAGCCCTCACAACTCTCATCGTCAATAAGCTCAGAGGTACCTTCAATGTGGTTGCAGTGAAGGCTCCCGGTTATGGTGACAGAAGAAAAGCAATGCTTGAAGATATCGCCATTCTGACAGGCGGCAGAGTGATCTCTGAGGAAGTCGGCCTGGAACTCAAGGATACCACCATTGATATGCTCGGCCGGGCAAAATCTGTCAAAGTGGAGAAAGAGAATACTGTGATTGTTGACGGACTTGGAGACAAGGATGCCATCGCAGCCAGAGTCGGCCAGATCAAGATGCAGATCGAGGAGACCAGCTCCGACTTCGACCGTGAGAAGTTACAGGAAAGACTGGCCAAGCTGGCAGGCGGCGTAGCAGTAATCCGTGTCGGTGCAGCCACAGAGACAGAGATGAAGGAAGCAAAACTCCGTCTTGAGGATGCTTTGGCAGCAACCAGGGCAGCTGTGGAAGAAGGAATCATTGCAGGCGGCGGATCCGCTTACATCCACGCAGCAAAATCTGTCAAGGATCTTGCAGAAAAATTGACTGGTGATGAGAAGACTGGGGCACAGATTGTTCTCAAGGCCCTGGAGTCTCCGCTCTACCACATTGCAGTAAATGCCGGACTTGAAGGCTCTGTGATCATCAATAAAGTTTCTGAAAGCAAAGTGGGCACTGGTTTCGATGTGCTGACAGAAAAGTATGTGGATATGATTGCTTCCGGTATCATCGATCCTACCAAGGTTTCGAGAAGTGCGCTGCAGAATGCCACAAGTGTTGCTTCCACCTTACTCACGACAGAGTCTGTTGTGGCTGAGATTAAAGAAGACACACCTGCCCCGATGCCCGCAGGCGGTGGAATGGGCATGATGTAATCATCAGGCAGACCAAATTATAGTGAATTAGTCCAAACAAGGCTGGGGGTTCTCCGGGTGAGAACTTCCGGCTTTTTTTCTGGAGTTATATTTTTCCCCCGATCTGGGAAGAAATTTCTGTCCATATCTAAGTTTCTGCCTTTATCTAAGTATCTGCATTTATCTGATGAAAATGTCTGTGAACCTGACAAGACGATAGGATTTGCCGACAGAGAGAAAGGTGTGGTAATATGAGTTCTGGAAAGAATGATGAATGGTGAGAGAACAGTCATGAATAAAAATGCCGGATACATAGAACCTGAGAAAACCATCGACCACTACACCTTAAAGTGGATTGCCTCCATTTTCATGCTGGTTGACCACTTTGCCTATGCGATCATCTACTGTGTCTTCCTGAGCGGTAGAACTGGTACGGACCCCTGGCTGTGGGGCCTTTACCGCTTTATGAGAGGGGCGGGGAGAATCGCCTTCCCCCTGTATATCTATATGCTGGCGGATGGCTTTTTCTATACCAGGAACCGGATGAGATATCTGGACCGCCTGATTATCTTTTCCCTGATTTCCGAGATTCCTTTTGATATGGCATTTAATGGGACTCTGCAGTCGAAATCTCCCTTCTTTCCGGAGTTCTCCAGTCAGAATGTGTTTTTCACTCTGGCTCTGGGTTTTGGAGCCATGTGGATAATAGACGGCCTTTGGACCCGCTTGAGAAATGATTTAAGGCAGGGAGAGAAGGGTAGATTGGAATCCGGTATGAGATGTCTTCTCTATGGGACAGCCATGGCCGCAGCAGCGGGAGCTGCCTTCTGGGCGGCCTGGATCATGAAGACAGACTATAAGTATTATGGGGTCATGGCCATATTGACTGCCTGGGCTCTGCGGCATCTGGGATCAGGATGGCTGGAGATGGCCGGTATTGGCGTGACTCTGACTTTAGGCCAGGCTACTTATCTTATAGCCAAGGTGGGGCTTCATTCTTACTTCGCCAACAGGAACTGGACGGAAATATACTCTCTGCTGGCTGTTTTTATTATCATTTTCTATAATGGCAGGAAGGGCAGGGACTCTGGAGTCATACGTTGGGGCTTTTATCTTTTTTATCCGGTTCATCTGCTGGTTCTTGCGTTTCTGGCGGCATTTATTCAGAACTGGATTTAAGGCAGTAAAGAATGCGGCAGAATGGCAGCCTTACCATGTTAAAATAATGGACATAAATATATGTTAACATCTACTGTAATATCCTGGTGGATACAATATTCTGATGGATACCAATGAATCTTGTTGGCTGCGAGAAGATATGACTTTGGGAAGTCAGAACTCATGATTAAGGATGGAGAGCGTGATGGGTAAGCATCAATGGAAAAAGAAGTCGGCATGTCTGGCTCTGGTCCTTGGAATGGTACTTTTGTCCGGCTGTTCGGCAGTCAGGAAAACAGTGGGCCGGATCCAGGAGGAGACAGGGATAGAACTGTTCCAGCCTGAAAAGACCGGACAGTCTGGTATATCCAGTATTGATGTCCTGGCCGATGAGAGAGAAATCAATTCAAAAGAGGAGCTGATTGACTATGTTCAGGAAGGACTGGCATCGGGTAAGACAGAGATTGTTTTCAGCACCAGTCAGCTGACCCAGGAAGAGATCAAGGATCTGAATACCTATATTGAAGGGTTTTATGGCAATGTGGATCAGTTCCAGATCTCCGGCTTTAAGTTTTTAAGCCGCAGCAAGGTCACCCTGTCCTGCAGGGTCAGTGACAATTATTACATCGAGCAGAAGCTGCTGAAAGGGATAGATATCCCCGGAAACAGGGAGAAGGCGGAAAAGACCGCAGACAAATGCAGGCAGATTCTTAAGAAGATAAAGGGAGAGACCGATTACGAAAAGGAAAAATGGATCCATGATTACCTGGTCAAAAACATTTCCTACGGTTATCCGGATGATGACAGGGCGGCGGACGGAGATGCCTTCACTACTTACGGGGCGCTGGTCCGGGGCAAATGTGTCTGTAACGGTTACTCTGAGGCCATGAAGCTGCTCTGCGATCTTTCCGGGATCGACTGTAAGATGATCACAGGAACTGCCGGAGGTGAAAACCATGCCTGGAATCTTGTAAAGCTTGATGACCAGTGGTACCATACTGATGTGACCTGGGATGACCCCTCACCGGATGTCCCGGGACGGGTTCTCTACACCTATTTCAACGTGGAGGAGACAGCCATAGACAAGTCCCACTCCTGGGATGATGAATGGTATCTGACTGCTGACGGTAAGGAATATAATTATTTCAGACAAACAAAGAAATATTGCAGGAACTATCAGGAATTTCGGAATCGCTGTGAAGATGAGCTGGAGGAGAAGGGAAGTCCTGAGAATCTGCAGTATCTTGTAAAAGACTATGATAAAGATACCTACAATGAAGAAAGCCTGCAGTTTATAATGAAATACAGCGGGGCAGGAAGTCTGAATTTCTCTGTCTCCGGCCAGGATGATTTCAGAGTCTTATATTTCAATTTAAAGTACTGACAGTTTTCAGATGTGAATGAAGGAATGATGACTGATATTTCCATATGAAGCGGCCTAAGCTGCGATGCACGAAGGACCAATGAGG
>JBGUIF010000145.1:0-13926 GCA_045112755.1 Anaerobutyricum sp. | reverse complement strand
ATTCCAAGCGGTTTTGGCTCTTTTTTCGGCTTCGGCCGTTTTGTCTGAGGCTTTTTGGTTACGGTAAAAACCTCCTCTATCCCTGCTTCCAGCCGGTCTGTGATCTCCTTCAACTGGTCCTTCATGGTCTTCTTGTCTGCAATGACCTCGTCTCCCAGCTTTAATGGCGTTTCAAATAAGAAATCAGCTTCCTGTTTGAAACTGTAATACTTCCCTTCCGTACCGCCTACGATCACATGATCGACCACATTGATATCCAGCAGTTTTCCGGCATAGATCAGTTTCTCCGTGATCAGCTCATCTTCTCTGCTTGGTTCGAGCACACCGGAAGGATGATTATGGAGAAGTATGATGTTCGATGCGGATGAAGCGATCGCGGTCTTAAAAACATTCTGGATCGGTACGACAGCAGAGCTGGCATCCCCGATCGAGACGATATTGAAATTGATGGGACGGTGCCGGTTATCCAGGTTGACTACGCAGCAGTATTCCCGGTCCATACCGGCAAGGGCCTCTGACATGATCCGGATCGCGGACTCAGGAGAAGTGATCTCCTGGTTACTGTAAAGGGGTGTGGCCTCTTTCAGGTACACCCTGACCTGTTTTAATTCATATTGGTCTGCCACCTGCTACACACCTTCTTCCTTCTGATCATGATCATTCTCATTAGCCATATCCGACATTTCCAGTGTAAGCATTGTTCCTGGCTCTAAATCCTTTATCTTTTCTCTGATCTCTTCCCTGGTCAGATTGATCCGTAGTTCCTTTTGTCTGTCCATGCAATCCTCCTTTCATGACAAAGGGGACCCTGAGAGGATCCCCTTTGGTCTTACAGAAACTGCCTGTCATATCGTTCAGATATCTTTGCAGTCTCCCTGCTCATATCAATACAGTATCTTCCTTTTCTTTTTCCGGTTCCTGATCAGCAGGATGGCTGTAGCAGCCAGTCCTGCTACGGAGACCAGCGCAATCCCGATCCAGAGTGCCAGGTTGTTGTTATCCCCGGTCTTGGGAGAAGTGCTGACTTTACTGGTCATTTTCTCCTTATTGGAGGGAGTACTGCCTGAGGGCTGATCGGGTTTCTCCTCTTTCGGATATTCCACGGTCTGGTCCTTATCGGAAAGATCTGCGTGGACGGCTACTTCGATCCCCTTATAGGTGCAGGTTTCGAAGGCGACCACCTTCTTACCCTTTACGATATTCCCGGCCACTTTAAATACGATCACTATAGAGCCGCTTGCTTTCTCAGCAGTAAACTTCTTAGAGACAGTAATCTTTTTCCCGTCTGCCCCAGCCAGGGCTTTTCCGGTGGATTTATCCATCAGGGTCCCTGTCATGGTATACTCCTTACCCGGGATCAGGTTGCTGTAGGTAACCGTATCAATGATGGTTACGGTCTTGCTGACCTTCCCTTTGTGGGTCTTTGTTCCCTGGTCTTTGGCATTTGTAGCGATCTTAGGCACAGCAACAGTCTGGGCTGCGTCTTTGATATCCTCATGGGAAGCCACGGTGACCTCCGTGCCTTTTTCAACAGTGACCGCTCTCTCAAAAGCGACCAGGCTGGTCCCTTTCAGGCTGCCAGCAGCTACTTTAAACTGCAGCTTCACAGTCCCGTCTGCTTTTTTGGGGGTGAATTTTACCGAGGCAGTCAACGTCTTCCCACCAACTGTGACTGCCTTGCCGGTCTTTTTATCCATGAGCCTTCCGGACATCGTATATTCTCTGCCCGGTTCCAGGTTCTGATAGCTTACCCGGTCTGTAAGGGTCGTTTCCTTCCCGGCTGTCACGATATGGTCTTTTGTCTTATCGTCAGTCAGGGTCGTACCAATCTTCGGATAATGGACGGTCTGGTCCTCATCTTCGATATCGGCATGGGCTGCAACCTCTTTTTCCTCACGGGAACAGGATTCAAAAGCGACCACGGTTTTTCCTGCCAGGAGTCCTGCCGGGAATTGGAAGACGATCTCCACCGTCCCATCTTTTTTCTCGGGTTTGAACTTCTTATGTGCTGTGATTGCTACACCGTCCTTGTCCTGGATGGCCTTTCCTGTGGTCTTATCCATCAGAGTCCCGGTCATGGTATATTCTTTTCCGGGCTCCAGATTCTTATAGAAAACCGTATCCACCAGGCTGGCAGAGGAATCCACCCCATAATGTGTTTTGCTCCGGCTGTCCTTTGCTTCGGTCCCGATCTCCGGATAGTAAACGGTCTGGCTGTCATCCTCGAGATCGGCATGGATGGCAATCTCTTTTTCCTCCTGATAGCAGGACTCAAAGGCGACGACTGTTTTTGCTGCCAGCAGTCCTGCCGGGACTTCGAAGGTCATCTCGACCTGCCCGTCCTTTTCCGCCGGTGTGAAAGACTGCTCTGCCGTGATCTCTTTGCCGTTACCGTCCACAAGGGCCTTTCCGGATGTTTTATCCATCAGGGTTCCCTTCATGACATACTCTTTCCCGGGCTCCAGATTGACATAGGATACGGTATCGATGACTTTCGTGGAACCGGCAAACCCGTAATGGGTTTTGCTGAGATCGTCCTTTGCTTCTGTTCTGATGTCAGGGTAGTGAACCGTCTGGTCCTCATCATTGATATCAGTATGGATGGCGATCTCTGTTTCTTCTCTGCTGCAGCGTTCAAAAGCGACTACGCTCTTACCGGTCAGCAGCCCTGCCGGGATCTCAAAGGTCAGGGTGACTTCCCCATCCTTCTTTTCCGGCGTAAACTTCTGACTTGCCGCGATCTCCCTGCCGTCTGCATCCGTGATGGCCTTGCCTGTGGCTTTATCCATGAGCGTTCCGGTCATGGTATATTCTTTCCCGGGCTTCAGGTTTTTATAAGCCACAATATCCGTGATCGATGTGGAATCATTTAACCCGTGATGGGTTTCTGTCTGGCCGTCTTTTGCCTCGGTCCCGATCTCCGGATAGACCACAGTCTGGTCCGCATCCTCGATATCCTCATGGGAAGCGATGACTTTACCATTGATCTCGCAGCTCTCGAAAGCAACAACTTCCTTCCCCTTAAGCGCTTCCTTGGGGAAAGTGAAGGTGATCGTAACTGTTCCCGAAGTGTCCTCTGCGGTAAAGCTCTCCTTTGCGGTCACTTTCTTACCGCCTGCCATAACCGGTTCTTCCGTCGCCTTATCGATCAGGGTTCCCTTCATGGTATAGGTCTGTCCCTTGGTAAGGCCCTTGAAAGTAACCGTATCAATGATGGCTTCTGACGCATTTGACCCGAAATGGTCCTTGGTCAGGCCGTCTGCAGCGACGGTCCCGATCTGCTTGTCGGATGGATCATCGATAGTCCCTAAGGAGATATTCCTCTTATCTACACGGATGGTGAATTCCCTGTTTTTAATGAGCTTTGCTCCCTCATTGGCCTTGCAGGAAAGCTCGTTCATGATATAGGTATCATAGGGCAGGGCGCCTAAGGTATCATCGACCTTCTTTGCCTTATTGCCTTCCCGGTCGGTATCAAACCATACACCGGCCTCGGAAGTCAGCTTACTCTCATCCACCTTGCCGTTGGCATCCACTGCTGCATCATTGGCATTCGTCTGTTTGCTGTGAGCATACCATTCGTTATCTGAATCAAACTGGCCGTTCTCATCGGTCACGATGATATGCTTCTCCCCGGTAGTTTTGGAGATGACTTCAAAGGGGATATGGGCCAGGGAGTTCATGTTCCGGTCGCTGTCCGCATCCTCGAAGACCTTGATGAAATTGAAGTCACCACGTTTGACCTGGTTGCGGAAGGGCTCCTTTACATCGCCGTCCTTAGAGATGCTGACGGTCTTCCCGTCCTCCCGGATCTGGAAGGTCCGTTCTCTGGTATCCGTCAGGAGATATCCTGTCCCGACAGCTGTTTCTTTGATGGTGTAGGTGCCATAGGGAAGGGCCCGGCCTGTCGTCTTTGCAGTTTCCTTTTCCTTTTCGATCTTTATGGTCTTGCAGACCTCTCCAACCTGGAAAAGCTTTCCGTCCACAACGACCGGATGGACACTCTTATTGGTGATCTCAAAGGTAGCCCCCACATGGGTCGCAGAGCCAAGAGGAACACGGACATCGGTCTCACGGTCCAGCTTTTCGATCTCCACATCTCCTCTTACCACCTCATCTTTAAAGGCTTCGCTGATCTCCACGGTCTTTCCATCCTCCCGGATCTGGAAGGTCTTTGCCTTTCCGTCCGTCAGGAGATAGGACGCATTGGTCTTAACCTCTTTGATGGTATAGTCACCATAAGGCAGGTCTTTGTTCCCGGTCTTTGCGATCCCCTTTGCATCCGTCACGATAGATTTCACGACTGCTCCTTTGGCATAGTCCTTTCCATCCACACGGACACTGTGGGCACTCTCATTCGTGATCTCAAAGGTGATGCCGGAGAGTTCTCCGTCACCCTGGGGAGTGCCGCCGGTGATGGTATCTTCCTTTTTGATCTGGACACCGCCGCGGATGATCTGGTTGGGGACATTTTTCGTTACAAAAGCGGTAAATGTCTCGGCTTTTCCGGAAGCCTTGACCACCTGCACAGCCGGGCTGGTATCTACGATGATGTAACCTGTCGGTGCCTTGGTTTCCTGGACAGAGTAGGTCCCGACAGGGAGAGTCTCCTTCCCGGCAGTATTCTTATACAGCCCATCCCCGGATACCTTATAGGAATCCTTCAGGTGAACTTCCCCTTTGGCATCGGTCTTAAAGGCCCAGGTCTTCTTTGCAGTTCCCGATGTCGTACCGCTTTCATTGTCGAAATACTTCACGGTAAACTCAGCGCCGGCAAGGGATCCTGATCCCTGGGGTTCCGCCTTCCCGGTCTCCTTATCGATCTTTACAAGGACCAGGTCCAGGGGATTGCTCTGGGGCGGATCGCTCATGGTGAAGGTCTGTACCTCTTTGCTTCCGGTGACGGTGACTTTGACCACATCACTGTCCACTGCATAATTCTTTGGTGCGGAAAGCTCCTTTACATAGTAAGTCCCTTTCGGAAGAGCTGCTTCGCTGGTGGTCCCGTCAGCCTTGCTGGTCAATGTGGCAAGGGCATCCTTCCCTGCTTCCGCATTCGCTTTGCTTTCATAGATGCCGTATTTTGCCCCGGAAAGATCTGCATAGACTGCATTATTAGAGCTAATGGCAGTAAGACTGCTCGCCTTTTTCAGTCTGACCGGATATTTGGGTTCCACTTTAAATTTATAAACGGCTACCGCTTCCTGCATATGGGTATATCCCTGCTGGCCGGAGGTGGTAAAGGCAAGGACGATATAACCGTCATCCGGTTTATAGTCCAGGCAGGAGACATAGATGGTATCCTCATCATTACCGCTGTCATCTGTACCGCCGGAAGCCAGCTCGTCAAAGTGGGTGCAGCCTGCGGCAAGGTAGACACTGTCATCCGCAAAGTTGCTGAAGGTAAATTTAATATCCGGGTTCCCGGATCCATATCCGGAAGAAGACTTGTCGGACACAAGGTTCTTATCCGAGCCGGAGATGGTAGCGTTCTTCGGGATCTTAAAGGCAAAGTTGGTGTCTCCGCCGATCCCGTTTTCTTCCACACCCTCAACAGACACATAGGAATCGCTCCCCCATCTGTCCTCAGCCCAGTCCGTTCCTGCGCCAAAATAAGAGACTGCTTTTTCCAGCTTCTTCTGGGCAGCAACAAACCATTCGTAGATGGTACGCTTTGCCATGCCGCTGCCTTCATTGGCCTCGATCTCCGTATCCCTGCCCAGGGCATCGGATGCGTCATTGGCCTTATTCTTGCCAACGGTATAGGATTCAATGGCCCAGTTCCAGTACTGTTTCTCCGTGTCCGTATCATGGGGAGTGTATCCTCCGTACAGATAGGATGCGGAGTTGAAGAGTTCATCGTAGGTATCCGGATGGGTATTGTCCTTCTTCCAGTTCATGATCTTATTGTAATCTCCCATCTTATGGCCGTTATCATAGTTGGGTCCATGGGGCGCAAAGAGGACATTGGAAGTAAAGACGCCTCTCCATCCGACATACATGGAATCCGGATCGAGCTCCAGCACAACATTTTTCCCGGTGATACTCTTATAAAACTTCATATCTCCGGTGCCTACCACAGAGCCGTCGGATGCAGCATTGACCTGCAAGCCAAAGAAACGATCCAATGCGGATAAGGCTTTGGCGACCGGTCCCTTCCCCTCATATAAGATGTTGATGTTGGAGATGATGGCCGGGGAGGAATAGATCACGATATCTCCGTTCTCATATCCCCAGGCATCCTCCGCAATAGGCACGGTCATGCCATTGAGGAATACCTTGAAATCCTCTTTC
The DNA here is from genome assembly GCA_045112755.1 of Anaerobutyricum sp. Taxonomy (GTDB): domain Bacteria; phylum Bacillota; class Clostridia; order Lachnospirales; family Lachnospiraceae; genus Anaerobutyricum. Next base: position 7,632 of record JBGUIF010000145.1, on the reverse strand, counting down.
TTATATCCCTCTTTCCCGTTTACAACATCAGGGACAGTGACAGACTCCTCAAAGATGTTCTCCACCTTCAGGCTCTTATCATCCGGCTCTGCTTCTTTGGAGTTAAGGATCTGCACAGGCAAGGTCTTTCCAAAGTCGGCATTTCCTTCAGAGTCCGTATCAAGCCCTCCAAAAGCATAGTTGAGCTGGACTGCCAGGGGGCCGCCATCGTATAAGGGATTCTCGTTCTTCGGGTCATCGATGGCCTCCTTGGGGATGTAGAGGATTTTCTTCTCGTAATGATATCCCGCGATCTTCTCTGCATAATCGTTGTTGTAGATCACGGTGATATCATAGGAAGCCAGTTCCTTGCTGAACAGGTTGACATCCGGCATGGCTACGTAATAGTCGCTCTCCGGATCCACGTCATAGACGGGGAGGGAATAGGTCATGCCTGCGATATAGTTATCCGTCACTTCAAAGTCCTTCTGCTTCCTCACGTTATAGGTAGCAAGACCACGGACCACCGTCACCGGGAATACCATGGAAGCGTAGTCCAGGCCCTCGACATTGATGTAATCCTTATTGCCGTACTTCCTGACATAGAGGATGTTGTAGGAGAGCTGGTCTGCTTTGCTGGCTGTCATGGAGCTTTCCTCCAGGGCGGCAGCTTCCTCTTTCCCCTCTTCGCTGTTCTCTTCAGATGGGTCCTGCTCTGCAGCAGAGTCATCCGTTCCATCCTGGCCGGCTTCCGTATCTTCCTCCGATGTCTGGCTGGCTTCCGTGCTGGCAGCCGCTTTCTCTTCTTCTGTGGAAGGAGCAGTCGTTTCTTCCGCTTCCCTGGTGGCGGAGCGCTCCGTGAATCCGGTCTCATCTTCCGACCCTTCCTCTTCCCTGGCAGATGTGTTCCCGCTGCTGTCCTTTCCGGACTCCGTACTGGCCTTTGAGGTTTTGGCGGCTTCTGTACGGCCTTTTTCCTTCACCGTCACTTTCCTGGTAAACCGGTAATCGTGATGGCTGGAGAGAGGTTCGGCATAATAAGTCGCCGTATAGACAGCTGCCTTTTTATTACTGAACTCTTTTCCTTCCGCATCCTCAGCCCTGATGAAATGGACCTTTACTTTGTCCCGGTCATAGGTGATTCCAGCAAAGTCCTTTGCCGGATTAAAAGCATCCCCCTCAGTGATCTCAATGTCCTCTGCAGTGACAGCTTCCCCGGGGTCCAGCTGGTCAGCGACTTCCATAAAAAGAGGAAGGGTCGCAGCATAGTCTGCTTTCCCTTCCCCGGTATTTCCATTTGCGTCGGCAGCAATGCTACGAGCGGCGATGGATGTGAACAGCAGCACCGCAGCCATCAGCCCTGCCGTCAGTTTCATGATCATTTTCGTTTGCATCATACACATACGTCCTTTCGTTCTTTTATAAAATGTTCTGGTTAATAATCATCTCAGTGGCAATTATTCCATGATCAGCATGTCTGACTCCCTCCTTTCCCGTTTTCACTGGTCAATACCCTCTCTCATAGAGGATCCTCCTTAACTGGTCCATATATTTCACACTGAGATTAGGGCTTGCGAACTTCCGGATCACGGACAGAGAGTCTCCCTGCTCCAGGCATTCGATCAGGTATTGCTTCTGGTCCTCACTGTAATCCTTGTTCTCGATATAGAGCCGGATGAACTCATCTGCTTCCCGGTCTGCCCGGTTAAAGAAGCTGTGCCGTCCCCGGTAGCGTTTCACGGTATAGCCGTACCTGCTGTAAGGAAAGACCCGGATCATATCTTCATCCTTTTCATGGCCGGAGTTTTCCCGGTCTTCGATCCCGGCACCGGAGCCGGGATCATCTGCAGAGATCCTTTGCTTTCCTTCTCCCGAATCGGGACTGCTGTTATCTTTCACAGCAGGCGAATGCCGGATCTCTGCTATCTTTAACTGTCCTTCCAGAGAAGATACCTTTTCCTTAAGCCCGGTATTCTTCTCCAGGAGGACCCGGTTTTCATCCCTTAATCCGGCGGCTTCCTTCTTCATGCCGGAGAGTTCTTCCCTCATGGCAGTCAGCTGCTTATCCCTGTCCCGGATCAACAGGTCTTTTGCCTGCATCATCTCCCCGAAGGCCTTGTCCTTTGTCTGTATGGCTTCCGTCAGCTTGCCATTAAGGCCCTCTTCCAGAGCATGAGCCCTCTCATACATGATCTTGACCTGGACAAGAAGATCCTGCACTTCTTTCCACAGGTCCTGGTTATTCTCATATGTTTTCTTCAGGAATGCTTCCCTTTCCTTCATGAAGAGTTCACTTGCCTGTGTCCTCTGTTTGTTCGCTTCGTTATAGATCCTTTCCAGATCCTTTACCGACATCCCCTCCATGGCACACAGGAATGACCATTCATACAGGAGGGGAGCCTCCAGCTCTGACAGGAACCGGATCACCTCTTCTGAAATCCCCGCCTGCTCCAACATCTTTTTTCTCTCTTCGGTATGGTTCTCCATATAATCTCACTTCCTTTCATCATCGATCTGCTTTGATCTCCAGATGCCGGTCGGGCACCGGGATCTCTTTTTCATCTGTCCTTCTTAAGATCCGGCGGATCAGGTTCTTCTCCTTCCTGCCGGCATCCTTCTCCCGCCCGGCGAGGTCATCAAGATCCCGGATATCATGCTCCAGCAGATACATGCATTCCTCAAAGAGTTTCCCTGTCTCCATGGCGTCCTTTCTTACGGTGGACCATTTGACTGCAAATGGATTCTTTGCCTCGAGATAATGACCGACTCCATGGATCTTATTTACGAAGACAAGCTGGATAGGAGAAAGCCGGACCCTGACGTAGGGGGCCAGACGGACTTCCATCCCGGTAAGTGCTTCCGGCCTGATCACTGAAAGGTCTCTGTCCTTTTCCATCTCTTTATGACGGATCCGGGTAGAGATATCTTCCCTGGAATATCCTTCCCCAAGAGTCTTGTCCCTCCGGCCCTTCGTAAAGCCGGGAGGACAGTAGGTGATGTATTTCCCCTCCCGGATCCGGTAACCAAGCCGGCGCATATTGGAAAGGAAGTCATCAAAGTCATCGGACTGCCTTATCATCAGGTTGATGTCCGCCATCACGATCTTTGTGAAGGTTGGCAGTCCTTCCTTCTCCGCCTTAAACTCCGCATAAGACTTTTCGGGAGCTCCTGTTCTCTCATCCGCCAGGACCGGCAGGCCGTGCTCCCTGCACACCTCATCCGTAACCGGCTGGATATATTTCTCCCAGTCCCCTTTCTCATAACGGTATTTGTATCCGTCAAGGCGGTTCACCGAATTGAAAACGATATGCCCGTGGAGATGGTCCTGGTCAGTATGGACCGCATAGACATAGTCATAGGCATCCCCCAGATATCTCTCGCAGAACTCGCCAATGACCCGGTAAGCCTGGTCTTTTGTCACTTCCCCCGGCTTCCAGGAGATCACGAAATGATAACCCTGCCGTCCGAAGGGCTTATCCCACTCCTGCTTGGTCTCCATCATCGCGGTAAAGACCTCCTCCGGTGTGGTACCGGCATTGCCTCCGACCAGAAGTCCGTCTTCGGTCTTGTCCGGGTTCATGATGTAGGCAATGCTCCTCTTTAGTCCATTGCTTCCGCCAGATCCTTTCATGTGTCTCATCTTAGTGATCGCCATTGTCATCCCCTCCTTCAGTCTGGCCAGCCGGTCCTGAAGCTCTGCCCGTGTGGATCCCTTTACTGACCAGGCTCCGGATCTGAAGCAGCAGTCCTTCCATCCTCTCTTGATTAACAAGAAGCTCCCGGATATCCCTGCCGTCAAAGAGGCCGGCATTGATCCGGCGGACTGCCTGGTTGATATTGACCCCGGCCTTCTTTACCTGGAAGGTCAGGCTCCGCACCTCCCTTCTTAAGTCATATGGATCGCTGCCGGACCAGATGATGTGCTTCCTGACATAGGCGGAAAGGGAGGGCCGTCCGCTTTTCATCCGGCAGTCCGGGTCAGAGGCAGCAAGGGTATACAGCCTGTCATACTCCTGCTCACTCAGTCTTAGTTCCAGTCTCCGGTCCCTCATCTGCTTCCTCCTTGATACTGCTTCCATGTTCCTCAAGGAGCTTAACCACCAGGGCAAGCTTGGCATCATCCATTTGGCCAATAGATCCTTCGATCGCCAGCATGGCCTTCCGGTTCTTCAGATCAGAAAGGGCCTGGCGGTTCTCCCTGAGCCTGGACTCGAGGAAATGCTTCCGGTCCTGGGCCCGTCTGATCTGGGCAGTCGTTCTCTCTGCCTCTGCCTCGTCCTTGCGGATCTGTTCTGTCACTGCTTTGATCTTTTTCTCTATCATGTTCTTATCCATGTAACCTCCTTATCTTCACTGCCAGCCGACAGTCTTATAGAGTTTCTCTGTGATCTTCCTGAGCTCTTTGAACTCACTCACAAGCTTCCGGACCTCTATCCGGTCAGCGTAAGTAAGGATCGCCTCATTAATAAAATCCCTTTCCGTGGGGAACTGTTTCCGGTCACGATTCTTTACCGCTTCCCAGGCCTGGTCCGTGATCCTCATATGTTTTTCCCTTTGTGCCACGGGTATCACCTCCCTTCATTTGTGTAAAATAGTGCGGTCGCATTTTGACACCCGGGTGTCAAAACTTGTCCCGTTTTCGGTCGTGTTTTGACACCAAAAAGGTGTCAATTTGGGCGGTATTTCAGGGTCTCAGTGATATTACCGGAAGCAAGATACGCATTTTGTACGTAAAATGCCTCTTGTCAGGGCGATCCCTGAGACCCCTTGATATACCTTGATAAATATAAAAATATCTTTATGCCAGCCGGAAATGATACGTTCCGTCATACTTCACTTCCACGTTCCTTCCGTCATGCCGGACTGTCGAGAATTCCAGGACTGCCTCCCATCCCTTCTCCGTCAGTCCGAAGGAGCTGACATAAAAGTCCCTCCGGCCTTCATCGATGGAATAGAGGAAGGCCGTGAGCGCCTCTTCCAGTTGATCCATGTCTGCGTTCTCTGTCAGTTCCTCTTCCGGGTCAGTAACGGTCACAGGGACTTTTGGGATTTTTTCGTCATCCGTACTCTCCGGTATGGCATACTCTGTCTTCCCTTCCCCCGGGGCAATCCTGCCTTGGATCGATGCCTTCCCTTCACACAGGGCAAAGGCATAGCGGCCGCTGGTCTTCTCGAAGGAGACCTCCACGATCGTGGCGGCGTCATCATCAAGTTGCAGGTAGAAGAGAGCAGGAGTCTTCTCATCGGTCCTGTCATCTATATGGATTTCCAGGACACTGGCTCTCTCTGCCTCGATCCCCTTGTCCCTGAGGAACCGGGTCAGTCTCTCCTGAAATGCCTGATCCCCTTCCGGATCAAGATAATAGAGGTCGCCAGGGCCATTAAGATCAATGAGTTCCTCTTTAGTTTGTCGGTCATCCATGTCACTTCCCATTCCATCATGCCTTTTATTCTCCTTCCTTTCTGTGCTCGTCTCTTTCCTTGTCTGCTCTGTGTTCTCCCTGCCAGGGGACCTGCCGGCCCCATGGAAAAGGGAAGCGGCGATGATGCAGGCAAGCACCACTGCCGCTCCCCCAAAGAGCCATATCATTCTTTTGTCCACTTTTTCATCATCTCCCTCCCGGTCCGTCATTGTTTTCTCCGGGTCACTTATCAAAGAAATTCTTCCCGAGGTTAACTCCCATCTTCACCCGGCTCTTCCATTCCGGATGGAAGCGTGTGATATCGCTGTTGCCTAGGTGCCCATACCACATCTGCTTGTTCACGACGAACTCCACGACCGAGTGGCCGTTATCATGTCCCCATCTGGTGCAGCCGTCATCGGACTGGTTCTTCTCATCCCCCATGATGGCGTGGATGACCTTGCCGTTATCCAGGACGAAGTCGATGTGGTCTCCGACTTTGCCGAAGGTAGTGGTGCAGGCAATCACGTAACGTCCGTCCACCACCGCAAAGCCATGCCGGTCATAGTGCTCGCCGCTCCGCTCCCGCAGGTAATACTGTCTGGTCGGCCAGTTATGGATGATGGACCAGCCCATGTAGGTGTAGGTATCACCCAGCCCTGCCGGGATCCGGATTTGCTTCCCGCTCCCGTAAGAATCCTGGTCTTTTAACCGCAGGATATGATAGAGGGTGGAGGGATACTCCCCCTTACGGCTGTAACTGATATACGGCCCGCTGTTTGGCTTGCGGTCAGAGGTCTGGTGCCTTCCAAAGTCGTACCACACCTTCTTCCCGTTACTCACTCCGGCATAAATGTTCATATGGGCGCTCCAGATACAGATATCCCCGGGTTTCAGGGAAACGCCCTCCGCCTTTTTCTTTCCTCCTGTGTCGATGATGTCATAATACTGCCTGATACGCTTCATCGCCGCGCTGGAACCGCAGATCCTTCCGCTTTGCCCTGCGTAAAAGGTCTGGCCTTTCTTCAGGGTTCCGAATTCCTGCATGATGATGGAAACCGCATTGGCGCAGTTTGTCCTGGGCCTGGAAGCCCTTCTGGCATCATCCAGGTTCTTCTGGCATCCGTAGTTGGAATAAACCCAGCCGTCAGCAACGACCATTTCCCCGATCTCCTTTGCCTTCTGCAGGAATTCTGCCGCCGAACCGTAAGCATCGATACCCAGGTCCGGATAGGCCGGGGTGCCGTATCCCATGATCCGGTCCGCATTAAGCGGATAGGATCTCCTTCTTACCAGTCCTCCGCTGTTGCCCTCTATGGTATTCAGTGTCCCGTTCTCAGCAAACTCCACGATGCCCACATGGTGGGAAACTGACTCGCTGCCATGTCGGAAGTAGACGATATCCCCGGGCTGGGGTTCGTAAGATCCTTTCGGCTGGTACTCATCCCGGTGGATGAACCATTGTCTTCCGGTCTCACATGCTCCTGTCTTAGGCAGTGTCCCGTCTTCGATGTAGCCGCATTCGTTGGCGCACCAGGAGATAAAGGCATGACACCAGCTGGCAGTGCCGATGCCGCACCAGGTTCCGTACTTGTTGCTGCCATCCGGATCCTCCCGGTATCCGATCTCCCGGACTGCCACATCCACAAGGTCCTGGCCGCCGCCCATATAATAGACCTCCTGATTCTCCACGGCTCCGCCGATCCCGGTAAAGAGCGCAATGGTAAATCCGATCAGGGTGGCAAGGATGGCAATGGGGACGACAAGGACAGAAAGGGTCGTGACGATGCCGGAGACAAACTGGGCTGCCACATGAAGGACAGCGCCAATTACTGCACCGGCACTCACTGCCCCGGTATTCCCCACGGAAGAGAGAGGACTGCCCGTATCCCTGTCCTGTTTCTCCTTTGCCATCTGCTCCCCTGCAAGGCGGGCTGCCAGGTCTTTCTTAAACCGGTCTGTTGCTTTCTTTGCAGCAAGAGCCGCAGCTGCAGTGCCGCCGGTCGTGGCCGTGGCTGCACCTTCTTCTGCAGAAAAGACTGCTTTCCCTGATCCTGTGATCATCCCTGTATTACCGCTTTTTCCTGCCAAAGGTCCGGCGCCGGATGAAGACAGGGCGTCATCTCCTCCTGAAGAGAAGTCTCCTGCCTGCCGGTGTACGGAGCCGGAAGGCCCAGTACTCACCCTGCCGTCTGATCCCGGCCCGGCACCTCTCTGCTTTCCTTCCTCCAGCCGGCGATGCAGTCTTTTG
>JBGUIF010000144.1:0-4485 GCA_045112755.1 Anaerobutyricum sp. | reverse complement strand
TGCGGATCCTCCCACCGTAGAGACAAGCTTCATACCAACAGTCCTTAAGATTGCTCCGATATCCTTGTCCGCGAAGGTGGGTTCCACTTCCTGAACGGCTTTGAAACCACGGGCCATATTGATTCCATGGTCTCCGTCGCCGATCACATTGTCAAGTTCTGTCAGAAAATGTTTCTGATCTTCGATATCTACCGCTATCTTATCAATTATTTCTATCACTTTTTTTACGTCAGCCATTCTTGTCATCCTCTTTTCTTTAAAAGCTTTACTATGAGAAAAGACCGACGTGATCATCGCCGATCTTTTCCCAGTACAGATCAATTATTATTTTGATTATAATTATTGTAAAAATACAATGTCAGTGCAGATAATTATTTCACTGTCAGAGCAGGTGTCTCTGCCTCAGCATCCAGGTATCCCTTCAGCTCATCGTCAAGCTTGAGTAAGGTGATGGAGAAACCTTCCATCTCCAGGGAGGACATATAGTTGCCGACCATGGTCTTATAAACCTTGATGCCCTTGTCAGCAAGAACATCTGCCACATGGTTGTTCACTACGAAAAGCTCCATAAGAGGAGTTCCGCCGCAGCCATTGATCATAACTGCAACTTCGGAACCCGTATAGTCGATATCTGCAAGAATCTTGGCCAGCAGAGTATCAACGATGGCATCAGCTTCCTCAAGAGGCTTCTTCTCAACGCCCGGCTCACCATGGATACCAATACCGATCTCCATCTCGTCCTCGCCGATCTCAAATCCGGGAACGCCTGCTGCCGGAACGATACATGGCTTGATTGCCATACCCATGGTTCTCACATTATCGATAACTTTCTGAGCAACAGCCTGTACTTCATCAAGGCTCTTTCCGGCCTCAGCAGCAGCACCTGCAATCTTGTGAACAAAGATTGTTCCTGCTACACCACGACGTCCTACTGTGTAGAGAGATCCGTCAACAGCAACGTCATCATTTACAACAACCTGTTTTACTTCGATTCCTTCATCAGCAGCCATCTCGGCAGCCATCTCAAAGTTCATGACGTCACCGGTATAGTTCTTGATAATCATAAGAACACCCTTGCCTGCATCGATCGCTTTGATTGCCTCATATACCTGATCAACAGCAGGGGATGTAAATACAGCACCCGGTACGGCAGCGTCGAGCATACCTTTACCGACAAATCCGCCATGAGCCGGCTCATGTCCGCTTCCACCACCGGAAACCAGAGCAACCTTATCCGCTTTCTTTGCTCTGAGCACTACATTGCCTTCTGTGTGCTTCTTAATGTACTGAGGATAAGCCTTGCAAAGACCATCGATCATCTGATTTTCTACCTGATCAACTGCATTAATAATCTTTTTCACGATAACTGCCTCCTTTTATTATATAACATTAATAACATGAGCTAGAATTACTCACATACACTATAACACTTTTCAACAATATGGTCAATTCAAAAGCTGATTTTTTCGTTGAATATATCCAAATATTTATTGATTTTTAACGATTTGTTTCTGCTTATTTGCTGTTTTTCATAATCACTGCCCGCACATGGCATCTATCATTTCTTTCTGCTTTTTCTGTTGTATTTTTATATGTAGATTTACAAATTCTTCAATAAATATAATTGCTATTTATCAGGGATAATATTATTATAAATTATAATCACTGATTAGATACTTCAGTAATCTGATCATGAAGCAACAGATCACCTGTCCAATGCATAATAAAGAATAAGGAGAAAGTGTTTTGAAAGGTTATAGATTATTTCAGGGACTGCTGTCAGTCCTGGTGGTGATCAGCTGTATGCTGCTGATATACGAATGTCTTTCCATTTACCTGCCGGCAGCTGCAGCGGACCAGCATGACCATATTTACTCTGCGGAAGTTGTAGCCAGTCATTTTGCCAGGATCCAGCTGCCTGTCATCAGCTGTGTTGTACTGAGTCTGGCAGGAGCTTTGACCGCTCCCTGGTACAAAGAACAGAAAAAAAAGGCCTGTCCCCAGGATGCCGAGAACATGGCAGCCCTCTACAATTCCAGAATGCCTGCAGATATCGGTGAGGACAGCCTGGAATGGACTGTTGTGAGAAGGGAGACCGCCCGCCGCCAGAAACTTACCACCGCAGGCGTAGTGATTGCGGCGGTCTGTATCTGCTGGAGTCTCTACTTTCTGATCAATCCCAAAGGATTTGAAAGTCTGGATTTTGACCACGTGGTCGGTTCTCTCCTGCTGTGCATTCTCCCCGCTGTCTGCCTTGGCCTGGGCTCTGCAGCAGTAATCAGTTATAAGATCAGGGACAGCTGGAACCAACAGCTGGAATCCATGAAAATCATTTGCAAAAACAATAAAGACAGGGCAGAAATGAACGGTGAATCCAGAAATTCTGCTTCCCTCAGATCCCGCAGAATTTTTCTGGCCCGAACCATACTCCTGACAATAGCCGTGGTTTTCCTGCTTCTCGGAAATGCCAATGGCGGAAGGGCAGATGTTCTTGCCAAGGCCATCGCCATTTGTTCTGAGTGTATCGGTTTAGGATAAGTATAGAGGTTTAATACTATGAATGAAAAATTACGTGCTTTAGTTCCATCAAAACGTCGATTTGTTCAGCTCTATACAGCTCTTTTATATAATGCCAACCTGACCGGCTTCGCCGAAGGAACCATCTATCAGGGTCCTACCAAAAATGTCTGTGTTCCCGGTCTCAACTGTTACTCCTGTCCGGGAGCCGTGGGAGCCTGTCCACTTGGAGCATTTCAGAATGCGCTGTCTGCTTCTGCTGTACGTTTTCCTTATTATATGCTCGGCACCCTGCTTCTTTTTGGCAGTCTTTTTGGCAGGGTGATCTGTGGTTTCCTGTGTCCGGTGGGACTGGTTCAGGAGCTGCTTCATAAGATTCCCACGCCAAAGATTCCCAAGAGTCGTTTCACCCGGGCTCTCAGCCTGCTGAAATATGTAATTCTGGCAGTGTTTGTCATCGCCATCCCCCTTCACTATGCGGCAAGGGAGATTCCCCTTCCGGGCTTTTGTAAGTTTATTTGTCCGGCCGGAATCGGAGAGGGAGCCATAGGGCTTTTATCACACCCGAGAAACAGCAATCTTTTCAATATGCTGTCCATCCTGTTTACCAGAAAATTTGTTATTCTCATTTTGTTTATCGGTTTTTCTGTTTTCATGTTCCGGCCCTTCTGCCGCTTTATCTGCCCCTTGGGTGCGATTTACAGTCTCTTTAATCGAATCTCCTTTTTCGGGGTAAGGGTGGATCTGTCCAAATGTACCCACTGCAGCCGCTGTATCAGGGAATGTGGTATGGACGTCAAGGAAGTGGGCGACCGGGAATGTATCCAATGTGCCAGCTGTATGAATGTTTGTGCAGCCAACGCCATCTCACTAAAAGCTGGTAAATGGACCATCATGGATCCCTGTAAAGGTCTCACAGAGCCTCTTGCTGCCGATGGCGGCCAGGCAGCTCTGACCCTGAAGGCCGGCCCGGATGGCAGCAATCGTCTCACAGTTTTGAACAGTTCCCCTGCGACTATGACCGGTCAGGAAGACGCTGACAGGGAGAATCAGAATCAGTAAAAGGAGGAATGCCTTATGAATAAATATACCCTTTACACAAGGATTGGCTGGGCACTGGCAATGGTAGTACTTCTGGGCGCCCTCTGTTACTATAACCTTCCGTACCTGATGGAAAGCTCTGCGAAAGAGAATGCGGCAGCAGAGAATTCCGCCTCATCCACCAGTTCCCTGACAGACCAGACAGGTTCTGACGGCAATGTTACCACATCGGAAGCTTCATCCAGCCAGGAAGCCGGAAGCGGAAATCCCTCTTCCGCTGTCATAGATCCCTCTATCCCCGAGGGTGGCAATCCTGGTATGCGCTGCCCTGATTTCACTGTTCCTTTATATGGAAACGGACCGAAAACCTTCACCCTGTCAGAGCATTTTGGAAAGGTGATTGTCATCAATTTCTGGACCACCTTCTGTACCCCTTGTGTCAAAGAACTTCCCTACTTCGAAGCCTATCTGCAGGAACATCCTGACGATGTCGTTTTCATAGGCCTTCATGGTAAGATCATCAGCGAGAAAGATATGGATGGCTGGTTTGAGCGGCATCCCTTTAAACTTACCTTCGGGCACGATGAGACCGGGGAAGTTCAGGCCAGTCTCAATGGAAATTTCGTCTATCCCCAGACCATCATTCTGGACAAGCATGGTGTGATTACCTACAATGAAACCATCCCCCTGACTCCGGAGAAACTTCAGGAACTGCTGGATCCTTTGATTTTGAAAGACTAGATATTTATGGGGGACAATGCGCACTTAACCAGGCCTTTTGTTTCTGACTAAAGACCTGAGCTTTTGTCCATCAAGACAGGACTGTCGTATTAAAGCGGTTCAGGAACTTGAGATAAAGACAAGGATCCCCATGTCCAGCGTGTTTGTCATTTGATGGTGTCTGTGCGTTCTGGGACGGACTGATCT
>JBGUIF010000143.1:0-4565 GCA_045112755.1 Anaerobutyricum sp. | reverse complement strand
TAAAGTGAAGGAGGCACTTGTCTCTTCCATGCAGAAATGGGGCCATCGATATCCGAGTGCCGGGTACGGAGGAATGTTTTACCGGTGGCTCAGGAAGAAAAATCCTGAGCCCTATGGAAGTTTTGGCAACGGCTCCGCTATGAGGGTGTCATCCGCAGGCTGGCTCTATGACAGTATGGAAACGACTAGAAAGCAGGCAAGATGGAGTGCGGAAGTGACCCATAACCATCCAGAAGGAATCAAGGGGGCTGAAGCGGCTGCCGCTGCAATCTATATGGCTAGGAATAGATGTTCCAAAGAAGAGATCAGGAAATATATCATCAATGAATTCGGGTATGATCTGTCCAGAACCTGTGATGAGATTAGACCAGGTTATTATCATGTGGAGACCTGCCAGCAGACAGTTCCCGAAGCCATCACTGCTTTCCTGGAGGGAAATGATTTTGAAGATGTAATCAGGACAGCGGTTTCCTTAGGTGGTGACTGTGACACACTGACCTGCATCGCGGGAGGGATTGCCGAAGCTTTCTATGGAGTTCCTGAAGAAATGAAAAAGGAATGCAGGAAAAGGCTTCCCCAAAATATGCTTAAAGTGATAGACCGTTTTAACCAATACAAGAAAGATCCAAAAGAACCAGTGCATCATGATTCCTTTACTGATGGTAATGAATTATCCATACCGGATGATCCGATCACGCCGGAATTACTGGAGGATGGGTCTTTTCTGAAACGGGCAATAGGGATCTGCAACAGAAACTGGACCCAGATGAATCTCATCCAGCTGTCCAGAATACTTCGGGACAGCTGGGTCTGGGTTCCATGCAATGCCATTATGACGGATGACGACTATGATCTCCTGGAAAAAATGGTTCTCGAAGCAGCAGAGAAGGGAGATCTTGATTCTCTGATCGGCCAGGAAATAGTAAATCATGATAACATTCGTATGGTTCCGGACATCCTGCAAAATGAAGGTGCTTTTTATTTCCCTGTGTTCACTGCAGAAGAAGAAATGGGGGAATACGGAAACGCATTTTCCAAAATCCAAAGCCATTTTCTCAGGGCGGTGCAGCTGGCCGAAAACAACGAAAAGGATATCTGCGGCATTGTGATCAATGCTTTCACAGAACCCTTTGTTGTACCCAAAGAAGTATTCCAAGCCATAGCGCACATGAATTCAAGCTTTGTAGAAGAGGGGGATGAGAGCGATGCGCAGGAAGAATTTTCATCATGATTTCGTTGTTCATAATAAAAAAGCTCAGATTAAATGCCCCTATTGCGGAAGCAAAAGTACAGCAAGAATTTTATATGGGCTTCCAGCTTTCAGTGAAGAACTTCAAAGGAAACTGGACTCAGGGAAAATCTCCCTGGGAGGCTGCAAGACTTTTGAAATTCCAGTGGATGGTGAAATGGTCCGGACAAACCCAGCCAGGGTCTGCAATGATTGTAAAAAGGAGTTTGGCAGGCCGCCATTGGTCATTGCAAAAGACTGGTATTCAGCAGAAGATTATCGGGATATTGTAACAGTTCTGAAGTTTGCTGTGGATTCGACTTATCAGGAAAGAACGGAAATAATGATCACAAAAAATGAAACGGGCGCCCTGGTAAAAGTAATCAAGTCACCTGATTCGGAGAATCCACCGGTGACCAAACAGATTACCGTCGGAAAATGGAAGAAATTGCTGGATACACTATATTCGAGAATGTATCTACATGAGTGGAAAAGAAACTATGGAAAATCGGATGTGGTAGATGGAACACAGTGGAGGTTACATGTGAAACTGACCGGGAACCGAAGACGGAATTACTCCGGCAGCAACGATTACCCGCCATATTGGAAGGAACTGGTCAGGGTTTTCGGAGAATACACCAGGTAATAGAAAAATAGAGAATTACTCTGAGGTCATTTACTATTCAGTAGATGGCCTTTTGACTATTATTATTAACCTGTGACAGCGAAGATAGGGATAAGATTGCTTTTTATCATCGTAAATTATATAATTTTAAGTGATTATTGGTTATTACTCAGGTATTAGGAACTTTTGATCCGTAAGAATGCGATTATTTTGTCGAAAGGGATGAAACATAGGCATTACATTCATTCATTACAGGAAAAACATAAAAGGAGTTCAGGCATTATAATCGAGGAGGTACAGATATAGTGAAAGAGGAAACTATTTCACGGATAAGACAATTTACAGAGGATCGTGATTGGGATCAGTTTCATTCACCAGCAAATCTTGCCAAATCAATTGTGATTGAAGCTGCGGAGCTTCTGGAATGTTTTCAGTGGAGTGATACGGATTTTGACATTGAACATATTAAAGAAGAACTGGCGGACGTCCTTGTTTATAGTCAAAATATGTTGGATAAACTGGGATTAGACGCAGATGAAATTGTGAATGCCAAGATGGAAAAGAATGAAACGAAGTATCCGATAGAAAAGGCCAGAGGATCTTCGGCAAAATATACGGAGTTAGTCTGAATGATACTCTTAACTATCATTCAGATATTTCAGAAAAGAAAATTATGGAATCTATGCAGTGAGAGGGGCAGGCGGAATACCGGATTTTCTGAGTCAGGATTTGAATCATTGAAAAGTATTAAGGGAGGAACAGGGGAATGAAGAGTTATCGCTTTTTAGAACTTGTGGAAAAAGAGAAAGGCTTTGAATATTATCAAGCCTTTCGCAATGAGGTTGACTGGGTCATAGGGGGCAAGGATAATACATATTGGTTTGCGGTTTTAAAAGATCAATCTGTCAAAGAAACATACATCGGAACACTTAAGGATGGTATTTGGGCCGATTGCAGAATCAAAGGAAAAGGGAAGAAGAAAAACGTAAAGGAGATGTCCTCAGGAAGTACCATTAAGCGTATTGAGGAAAGGGCTTACTTTATGCAGGATGCAGAGTGGGTGAAAAACAGAAAGCCACGGCTTGTTGAGGACGCAAATCCCCATTATCACTACGTTTACGGTATAGGCGATAAAGCGCTGGACGTATCAGAACCTTATGGAGTAAGCATTGCGTATTCAGACCTTAAAGATCCTTCTGCAGGTTTTCACCTGAGATTTCTTAATACAGGAAATGACGTGGAGATACCCAGGTGATTGCGGAAAAAAGCATTATCAAAATTACGAAAGTGCCGCGATTTTTTTTCGCGGCACTTTCATTGGCTTTATTTAGACTTTATTCCTGAATGAACAAAATGCCGAGAGTTCCCGGGCCGCAGTGACTGGAGATAACACTGCCGGCCCTGGTTTCCAGAATTTCATCAAAGTGATTGAGGGAGACAAGGTAACCTCTGACACTGTCTATGATCTCTTTCCGGCATCCGGAGTGTGTGATAAAGACCCGGTCTTTTTTTCCTTGCAAAAGCAGGGGTTCCAGATCCTTTGCATATTTTACAATCACCCGGTCAAGATTGCCCCGGTATTTTCTCCCGACATTCATTGCTCCATCTTCAACAACGATTTCAGGATGTATCTTCAGAACGGAGCCGGCAATGGCAGTTATGGCGCTGCAGCGTCCTCCTCTTCTCAAGAAGGTCATGGTGTCTAAGACGAAACTGGCTCTGACCCGGGGGATCATCTCCTGGATCCGGCTGATAATCTCAGATCTTGAAAGACCTTCACGGGCCAAAATGGATGCTTCAATGACAAGAAGGCCAATACCGGTTGACAGATTCATGGAATTTATTACAGTGACCTGATCTTCTTTTTTTAATTCTTCGGCAGCAATCCTGATGATATTACCGGAGGTTGACATGGATTCAGAGATGGAAAAACAGATGATTTCATCTCCCTGATCAAGGAAGGGTTTCATACGCTGGATGGCAGTTTCAATTGACGGAGCGGATGTTTTCGGGGTCCTGGAATGAAGATCGGACCACGCAAAGATTTGATCCGGATTAATATTGATGCCATCTTCGAATTCTTCATCATCCAATATGATGTGGAGAGGTATTATGGTGATGTCATATTTTTTGACCAGTTCAGGTGAAAGATCACATGTGCTTTCAGCAAAAATTTTTACCATAATGATTCCTTTCTTTTTCTCTTTATCTGATAAACTAATAGTAGCACTTTCCAAAAAATAATGGTAGCATTCCAAAAAGAAATGTATTGGAAATTCTATATTCAAAAAAAGGTCATTGAATCATGTAAGCAGCATGACCAGAGATCACTAACAGCAAGAGAGGATGTATTCAGATGAAAATCTATGTTGATTATGATGATTGCCTGTGCGAGACGGCACGGTCGTTTTCAAAGATTGCGGTGGAAATGTTTGGGAAAAATGTTCCATACGAAGAGATCAGGTATTTTGATTTGGACAGATCATTTGATTTGAATGCCGAACAGTTTGAGCGATTTATGTTAAAAGGGCATCAGCCGGAGGTCCTTTTGTCTTATGAAGAGACTCCAGGAGCATCTGAGGTCATAAACGAATGGGTTGACTGCGGCCATGATGTGTCAATCATCACTGGACGCCCGTTCAGCGCTTACGAACCATCACGCTTGTGGCTTGATGATCACGGATTTCAGAATGTCAGATTATATTGTCTCAA
>JBGUIF010000142.1:0-2391 GCA_045112755.1 Anaerobutyricum sp. | reverse complement strand
AGTGTCTTGACTGCCTTCTCAAAGGCGTCATCATAATCTGCATAAACACCGGCACCGATTCCTGCAGCAATCGCTGAACCGAGAGCTCCTGTTTCCTCGCAGTCAACACCGACGATCGGTACCTGAAGTACATTGGCAAAGATCTGATTCCAAACCTTGCTTCTGGCCGTTCCTCCCGTCAGACGGATCTCCTTCAGGGGGAGTCCGGCATTCCTCAGAAAATCTACATGGTATTTATGGATGTAGGCACAGCCTTCAGCGACAGCATAGCACAGATCTGCATAGCTGGTGCTCTGATCGATATTCAAAAAGTTCGCTTTAGCATTTACATGGATACTGGGCTGGGCAACAAAGGGACTGAAAATAACTTTTGCCTTCTCAGGGTCCACACTGGAAATATATTCATCAAGAACTGTGAAGAAGGAAATCTCTCTCTTTGCAGCTTCAAGTTTTGCCCGGTCTGCCAGAGTCTGGACAAACCATTCATAATTGGACCCTGACGCCCCTGTGTAGGAGCAGTTCAGATACTGGCCTTTGAAAAGGTAAGGCATATTGGAGGAAGCATTGGGAATGATTCTGTCGGAATGGGTCTCATTGATGCACCAGGAGCCGGCAACCGCCGTGTAAACCTCATCTCCCGTTGCTCCCGATCCCACCAGGCATGCCAGGATATCCATCATGCCGGCCACCACAGGGGTTCCCTCTGCCAGTCCGGTAAGGTTGGCGACCTCGGGGGTGACCCGCCCGATAATTTCCGTAGGTGTGCTGGCCAGTTTCGGCATAGCATCCTTCAGTTCCTCAATACCATAAAGTCTGAAAAGTTCATCGGAATAATCCATTGTCTCCAGATCAAACATAAAAGAGCCGCCGAAACAATTCAGGTCAGTGGCAAGTTCGCCGGTCAGTTTGAACATAATATAATCCTTGAACATCATGACGCCGCCAATCTTATCATAGGTCGTTCTCTCATGTTCTTTATACCAGCGGAGAATCGGTCCGGGCTCTCCCGCGAAAAGTGTTCCCTTCACAATATCATTGATTTTTTCGTAAGTTCCCTCCTCCTTGTACATGGCAATGATGTCATTGGCACGATAGTCCTGAGAGAAACAGCCAGGTGCGATCGCCTCACCGTTTTTGCCGACAAAGACAAGGCCGTTGCCAAAGGAGGTAACACCGATTCCTTTGATCTGTGAAGCCGGGATATCCGAGTTCACCACTGCCTCACGGATACAGCGGACAATCAGCTTCCAAAGCTCGTCAACGTCAAATTCCTCAAAGCCTTCCCCCCTGCGTTCAAAACGCATGCTCGGTGTGGCGGCTGATGATATGATGCTGCCGTACTCGTCAAAGATTACCACTTTGCTGGAAGTATTACCTGCGTCAATTCCGATTAAATAGTTTTTCATAAAATGTCCCCCACCTTTCATTTACATTTATAGTTAATACCTCGCGGTAAGATTACCAAAGTGCCTTGTTTTATCGCATCAGCATACCACCGGTGGCGTCAATAGTGATACCGGTCAGATAATCAGCCTTGTTGGAAGCAAGGAATACTGCCGCATAGGCAACTTCCTCCGGCTTGGCCACCCGCCCGATGGGAATACGGCTGTTATAATAATCTTTCTTTGCTTCCAGGGCCTTCTCAGTCATAGGCGTCTCCATCATGCCTGGTGCCACCGCATTGACATTGATCCCGTAGGGAGCCACTTCCCTGGCCAGAGAAATCATAAAGGTCACAAGACCGGCCTTGGAGGCCGCATAGTGGGCATGTCCAGTAGTCGACCCATGGAAGGCAGCCTGGGATACAATCTGAATGATCTTCCCTCCGCTGTCTCGTCCGATCAGATGGTTGACCATCCTGCGGCTGAGGATGTAAGGCACCTCCAGATTCATATAAATGGTATCCTCAAACTGCTTCTCCTCCATCTCTCTGACATAAGCTGTCGGCCAGATTCCGGCATTATTTACCAGGATATCCAGAGATCCCAGAGCATCCAGTGCCTGATCAAACAAGCGGTCAGCTGCCCCTCTGGCCATGAGGTCCGCCCGGATTCCCACCGCCTTGACAGGAAAGCGGCTCCTGATCTCATCTGCCAGCTTCACAGCTTCCTCTTCATTCCTGCCTGACACGATAACGTTTGCCCCTTCTTCTGCCATGACCTCAGCTATGGCCCTGCCCAAACCCTTGGTACTGCCCGTCACCAGAACATTCTTTCCACTTAATCCAAATTCCATAAATCAACATTCCTTTCCGAAAACAAGACCGTCTGCGGCTCGCATTGCTCCCGCCGGAGGATTTTTACTTTATAGACTAACTATTAAAAGTCAAGCCTGAATTGAAGAAATTTGATCAGGCAGAAAGCACCTTAAAAACCGCATGACAAAAAGAGC
>JBGUIF010000141.1:0-9090 GCA_045112755.1 Anaerobutyricum sp. | reverse complement strand
CTATCACAGCTATCACCAGTGGTTCCATTTTCCGGTGGATTATGAGGAACTGACCTTCCTCACCTACACCGGTGAAAGCGGCCGCCGCATGGTCCTTCATTATCAGATTGAAGGAGAGGATGATTCCTACACAGAGAAACAGCTCTCAGAGGTCCTTCCGGGCAGGTATGTATGCTCTATGAATTTCTTCAGAAAGGACCATGTCAATTACCGCCTGGAGGCGGATGGAATCCTGGTGGAGGACCGGGCCAATATTCTGTTTGAGACCTTCCAGTACGATGAGGAGGAGAGCCGGTTCTTTGCTTTGAATATGCTGGACGACGAGGAAGTTTCTGTGGATGCCTACGAGGACTATCTCAGAAAGGCCTATTTTGTGGATGAGTATCTGACACTTCTTTAAGAGATGCTGACGGAGGAATAACTATGGAACAGCTTGAGAGAAAATATCTTGCAGGCATAGATCTGGGACCTGCTGCTGTATCTTTAAGTATATATCATGAGGATACGGATGAGATGTCTGAGGAGTGTTTTCCTTTTGAGATTTCAGACGGCGAGGATTTTATCGGTGCCGGTATTGGTCTGCTGGAGAAATATATGGAAGTGAACCAGATGAGCTGGGACAACTTCCGATCAGTCTTTTTCGCGATGGAGAATCCATCCATCGAAAACCGGGAAAGATTGACAGCCCTGCTCCCTGAATCCATACAGAAGGAGGGCGTCAGGATTATCACCAGATTCCGTGCTTTTGTGGAGTATGTCTTCCACCAGGAGCGGATGATCTGGGACAGAAATACCCTGCTTATGGAGTATGAAGGGGACAGCCTGCGCTACATTCTGATCGATCAGATCCGCCGGTCAAGGCAGAAGGCCTACCGGGCCGTGACAAAGGAGATCGACCTGGAGGAGCATGGCATAAAAGCAGGAGAGCCGGAGCAGGATCAGAAATTCAGCAAGATGATGAGACATTTTCTGGTCCAGAATCCTGCCAATATCATCTTTCTTACCGGATCGGGCTTTGAGGGCAACTGGATGAAGAAGACCCTGACCTACCTGTGTTCAGGCAGGCGGGTATTCCTGGGGCAGAACCTCTATGCCAACGGGGCATGTCTCCTGGGCCAGAACAGCATTCCGCTGATGGACGACGGCATGATTCTGATGGACGGGCCGGAGATGGTTTACCACACCATCGGCGTGGTCTCCTCGGAGGGAGGAAAACCTGCCTACGTGCCAATCACTTCCATCGGGCGGGAATGGTACAATACAAATGGATTTATCGATGTAATTCTTGACAAAAGTAAGAAGATTGAGTTCTTCTATCATAATACATGGCTGAACGAGATGGAGGGGGCTGTCTGTGAGATCAGAAATCTGCCGGACCGGCCGCCCAAGACCAACAGGATGAGGGTGTTTGTCAAGTTTAATTCCCAGAATGACGGCGTGATTCTTCTGGAGGATCTGGGATTTGGCAAACTGTATCCGGGGACGGGAATCGTTACGGTATTTCCGTTTTCCCTGATTTCTTAAAGGGGGTTGACCATGAGGGAGACATTGATATGTACCGGGAGACTCGGAGAACATCCGTACCGGTTTCCTGAGACAGGCACAGAGGTATACTCTTACGAGGAGATCTGTTATTATCTCAGTCAGCACATGATCTGCTATCTTCAGACCCTTCCTGACGAGGAACTGCTGCTGTTCATGAAGGAGGAACTGGGCCTTGAAAAACTGGCCAAAGTGCTGTCGAGGCTGAACAATCCTGAGAGAGATCAGATGAAATATTTTGCGGCGCTTTTCCGGGAGGGAAATTACTTCCATGAGGAGGAGATCCGCCAGATTCTGGATGAATACAGAAGTCTGAAAAATGCGCCGGTCCACAAGAAATACAAGATGCTCGGCGATCTGATGATGGAAAGCCACAGGGCCTCTGCTGCCATGGAATGCTATGAAAGGGCTTTGGCCTGCAAAGATATCAACGACAAGGAGACCGGGGAGATCTGTCATAATATGGGCGCAGCAAAAATGAGGCTTTTCCGCTTCCAGGATGCCGGTTTATATTTTCTTAAGGCTTATCAGAGGCTGGAGGATGAGCGGAGTCTGTTCTATTATTATGCTTCTGTTTTTCTGAAAGAAGGGAAGCAGAGAGCAGAGGAGGAGATCCGGAATCTCCAGGTGTCCGACCTGCTGCTGGAGTCTTTCCAGGGCAAAATAGACAGCTTTCTTGAAGAATTCCGGCACAGTGATCAGAGTGCAGCTTGCCAGCGGCTCAGATTCATGGAGGAAAATGACAGAACAGAAAATGCGAAGACAAAGAGGCAAAAACAGGTTCGAAGTATGCAGAAGCACTTCCGCAGTGAGCTGATCAGGCTCTAGGGGAAAAAACTCCAGGCAAAAAGAGCGGAATTTAAAAAAATTTTATATTTATTCCTATTCTGCGTGACAAACTGAGAATTTAGTTATACTATATAGAATGCGCCTTTATGGGCAAGTAGATTCAGGAGGAATAAGCAGCTATGGCGACTGAGATGAGCAAAACCTACAATCCAGCAGAGATTGAGGACAGGCTTTATAAAAAATGGCTGGATAAGAAGTATTTCCACGCCGAAGTAGATCGAAGCAAAAAGCCCTTCACTATTGTGATGCCGCCGCCCAATATCACGGGCCAGCTTCACATGGGACATGCCCTGGATAATACACTTCAGGATATCCTGATTCGTTTCAAACGTATGCAGGGCTATAATGCTCTTTGGCAGCCTGGCACGGATCATGCCAGCATTGCCACCGAGGTGAAGGTTACTGATAAATTAAGAGAAGAAGGCATTGACAAGGAAGAACTCGGAAGAGAAGGGTTCTTAAAGCGCACCTGGGCCTGGCGTGAAGAGTACGGCGGACGCATCGTCAGCCAGCTGAAGAAGCTGGGGTCTTCCGCAGACTGGGACAGAGAAAGATTTACCCTGGACGAAGGATGCTCCAAGGCTGTTCAGGAAGTCTTTATCCGTCTCTATAAGAAGGGATACATCTACAGGGGATCCAGGATCATCAACTGGTGTCCGGTATGCCAGACATCCATCTCCGACGCAGAGGTGGAGTACGAGGATCAGGAAGGTTATTTCTGGCATATTAACTATCCGATCCTGGGCACAGACCAGGTCATCGAGATTGCCACTACCCGGCCTGAGACCATGCTGGGAGATACTGCCATTGCAGTACATCCCGAGGATGAGCGCTATCAGGAGCTTGTGGGAAAAATGGCGCTCCTGCCCATCGTAAACAGAGAGATCCCCATCGTGGCGGATACCTATGTGGACAAGGAGTTTGGTACCGGTGCCGTAAAGATTACCCCGGCCCACGACCCCAATGATTTTGAAGTGGGAAAAAGACATCATCTCGAAGAGATTAATGTGATGAACGATGACGGCACCATCAATGCCAATGGCGGCAAGTTCGAGGGTATGGACCGCTATGACTGCAGAGCCGCTCTGGTAAAGGAGCTGGAAGAAAAAGGTTATCTGGTAAGAATAGAAAAACATGACCACAATGTCGGCACCCATGACCGCTGTCATACAACGGTGGAGCCCATGGTGAAAAAACAGTGGTTCGTCCGGATGGATGAGCTGGCCAGGCCGGCCATCGCAGCAGTGAAAAATGGAGAACTCCGCTTTGTACCGGAGCATTTTGACAGGACCTATCTCCACTGGCTCAACAATATCAGAGACTGGTGTATCTCCCGGCAGCTTTGGTGGGGACACAGGATTCCCGCCTATTACTGTGATGAATGCGGCGAGATCACCGTCAGTGTCGAGGCTCCGAAGGTCTGTCCCAAGTGCGGCTGCACCCATCTGACCCAGGATGAAGATACTCTGGATACCTGGTTCAGTTCTGCATTGTGGCCATTCTCTACGCTGGGATGGCCTGAGGAGACGGAGGACCTCAAATACTTTTATCCGACGGATGTTCTGGTTACCGGCTATGACATCATTTTCTTCTGGGTAATCCGTATGGTATTTTCCGGCTATGAGCACACAGGGGTATCCCCCTTTAAGGATGTGCTGATTCACGGTCTTGTGAGGGACGAGCTGGGTAGAAAGATGAGTAAGTCTTTAGGCAATGGCATTGATCCATTGGAAGTAATCAATCAGTATGGAGCCGACGCTCTCAGGCTGACTCTGGTTACCGGCAACGCTCCCGGCAATGACATGCGTTTTTCTGAGAAGAAGATCCTTGCCAGCCGTAATTTTGCCAATAAGGTATGGAACGCATCCCGTTTCATGCTTATGAATATTGAGAAGGCTGACGCCGCAGAAATCAGCCAGGTCAAGGCTGAGTCCCTGACCCCGGCGGACCGCTGGATTCTCTCCAAGATGAACCGGTTGGTCAAAGAAGTGACCGACAACATGGAGAACTATGATTTCGGTGTGGCTGTGGCTAAACTTTATGACTTTATCTGGGAAGAGTTCTGTGACTGGTACATTGAGATGGTGAAACCTCGTCTGTGGAACGAGGAAGATGAGACCAAAGCGGCAGCAATCTTCACTTTGAAGAAGGTACTCACCACCGTACTTAAGCTTCTTCATCCCTATATGCCTTTCCTTACAGAGGAGATTTTCTGCAGTCTGCAGGATGAGGAGGAATCCATCATGATTTCTTCCTGGCCGGCCTATGATGAGAGCCTTTGCTATGAGAAGGAAGAGATGGAAGTGGAGGCCATCAAGGTGGCTGTCCGCAATATCCGAAACCTCCGGGCCGAGATGAATGTTCCGCCGAGCCGGAAGGCCAGTCTGTTTGTGGTTTCCGACAAGGATCAGATCCGGGAGATCTTTGACAGATCAAAAGTGTTCTTTGCCACCCTTGCTTCCGCCTCGGAAGTTCATGTACAGGCCGACAAGGAAGGTATTGCAGAGGATGCCGTCTCTACAGTAATTCCAGATGCAGTAATCTATATCCCCTTTGCCGATCTGGTGGACGTGGATAAAGAAATTGCCCGCCTGGAAAAAGAGGCGGCCAGACTCAAAGGCGAGATCAAACGTGCTCAGGGAATGCTGGCCAATGAGAGATTTGTCAGCAAGGCTCCCGCAGCCAAGGTTGAGGCAGAGAAGGAGAAGCTGGCCAAGTACACCGCCATGGCAGAGACTGTGGCAGAGCGACTGGCCCAGCTTAAGAAATAGCAGTGATGACCTATGAGAAGATGGAGCGGGAGATTATGGCAGTGCCGAGATTCACGGATGGACCTGGCATTGATAATCTTCTTCTCTATCTGGACAGAATGGGACATCCGGAGAGGGCGCTCAAGGTGATTCATGTCGCCGGAACCAATGGAAAAGGGTCTGTGTGCGCCTACCTGGAGGCAGTTCTCCGCCGCAGTGGTTACAAGACAGGGCTATTCTGCTCTCCCCACCTGGTGACCATGAGGGAACGTTTTCGCATCAATTTTGCCATGTGCACGGAGGAGCAGCTGTTCAAGGCCTGGGAAGAGGTTCGGGATCTCATGGAGGAGGCTGTGGCGGATGGCCTGGCTCCTCTGACTTTCTTTGAGATTATGTTTGTCATGGCCCTGTGTATCTTCCGGGAGGAAAAACCGGATTACTGCATTATGGAGACCGGTCTGGGAGGAAGGCTGGATGCCACCAACGTCTGCCTGCCTGTACTGTGTGTGATCACTTCCATCAGTCTCGACCATACGGAGATACTGGGAGATACCCTGGAAAAGATCACAGGCGAAAAAGCCGGGATTATCAAGCCGGGAGTGCCCGTCGTCTTTTGTGACGAGGGCAGCGGCGCTGCCGGGGTGATCAGAGAATATGCAGATCAGTCCCACGCCCCCTGTTTTTCCCTGACAGAGGACGAATTGATAATCTGTGAAAAAACTGAGAATAAGATTGATTTTTTTATTAATAATCGCTATTATAAATCTAGCAGAATTCAGCTGAATACCTGGGCAGAGTACCAGGTGTTTAATGCTGGCCTTGCAGCCCTGGCGCTTCGGGTACTTTTCCCGAATCTGGAGGACAGACTGATTTGTGAAGGAATATCTTCTATGTACTGGGAAGGTAGAATGGAGGAGCTGCGTCCCCGCTTTTTTGTGGACGGGGCGCACAATCCGGGTGCTGTCAGGAGTATCTGCAGAATGTTGAAAAAATCAGAGCGGTCATGGCGGCTGCTCTTTGCAGTATGCAGTGACAAGTCATACAGTGAGATGATTCGGATGCTTGCGGATATCCCCTTCAAGGAGATTTATGTCACCGCGATATCCGGTTACAGAGCTGCCAGGACTGAGCTTATCGAGGAGGAATTCCGTCGATACACGGACGCTCCTTTACGGTCCTTCCCCAGTGTGCCGGAAGCCTTGAACCGGATGCTCCAGGATCAGAAGGATGAGGAATATTGTCTGTGTCTGGGGTCGCTCTATCTGGTGGGAGAGATTCGACAGATGCTTGAAGAGATAGAAGAGATATAGGTAGAAAGAGAGGCCAGTAATGTTTGATTTCAATCAGGAATTAAAGAAGTTTAAACCAGCTGTAAGTGTTGATGTCACAGATGACGCATTATATGAGGATGATCTGAAGGATATTACAGATATCGTAGAAGAAATGGTAGAGGAGCTGAAGAAGTCTGACCAGAAGACGAAATAGCTTATCCCTGCTCTTACAGTTAGGAGGATGACAATGAAGTGTTTAAAATGCGGTCAGAAGATCAGAACAAAAGGCCAGTGTAAGTCATGCGGCTTTAACAATACACATATAGATAAGGCTTTAAACACAGCGGATTATTACTATAATGCAGGACTGGAAAAGGCACAGCTGCTGGATTTGAGCGGTGCCCAGGAATTGCTGAAGAAAGCGCTGTTTTATAATAAGTGGCACACGGAGGCCCGCAATCTGCTCGGCCTGGTTTACTATGAGAGCGGCGAGGGCGGAAAGGCCTATATTCAGTGGATGACCAGTGCCAGACTGAATTCATCGGACACGAATCCGGCAGTGAACTATGTCCGGCAGATGAAGGATCATCCCGCAGTTTTCGAAGTGATTAATGAGACGGCCAAGAAGTATAATCAGGCCCTGTCCTACGCCAAGCAGGGAAGCGACGATCTTGCTTTGATTCAGATTAAGAAAGTACTGTCGTTGACCCCGAAATTTGTCAAAGGACATCTGCTGCTGGCCCTGCTGCATATGAGGGCGGGAGATAATAAGGCGGCAGAGATGGATCTGAAGAACGTACTCTCTGTGGACCGATATAATACTACTGCCAGAAGATACCTGAAACAGACCGGAGGAGATCCTGAGACAGAAGTGGAAAGTGCTGCGGCAGTGATTCAGAAACCGGACAGTGATAATCTGAAGAATGTCCGTCCTGTGGATCACTACGAGGATCCCAACAAGGAGACCTGGAAGCAGTTCGTCTACATGTTGATCGGCCTGGCAATTGGTGTGATTGTCATGTTCGTCCTGGTAATCCCCAGCGTACGGGCGGGTGCCAGCGTGGATTATAATTCTCTGAAGACAGAATATAATGAGACTGTGGATCAGAAAGATTCCGAGATCAGCACCCTCAAGCAGGACAAGAAGGCGCTGAAGAAGGAGAACTCCAGCCTGAAGAAGAGTCTGAAGGTCTATGAGGGATCCGATGGAGAGGACAGCATGTATGACTGCCTGATCAAGGCAAATGAAGCATACCAGAGCCAGGACTATATTAAGTGTGCAGATTACCTCTCCCAGGTGGATCGGGATGCCCTGCCATCCACCACTTCCAAGAACCTTTACAGTTCCATGGAGGACGCTTTTGACAAGGCTGCTTCCCAGCTTTATGAGAGCGGCATGGCCTACTCCCAGAGTTATAAGTATGATCAGGCTCTCCAGGATTTTGAGGATTCTTATAAGTACAAGAAAGATTACAATACACTTTATGAGCTGGCTATGTGTTATAAACAGCTCAATAAGGGTGATGGCGGCAAGGCCTACTTCTACCAGATCATTAATGAATGTGAACAGAGAGACCTGGTGGTTAAGGCAGCCAACTATGGACTGGATATGCAGGTTAAGGATGCTGAGGAAGCAGCCAAGACCGCTGAGAAGCCGGACACAGAGGCATCTGACAGCAAGAGCGGCAGTGAAAGTGAAAGCTCAGAGAGCTCAGAAAGTTCAGAAAGCTCTGAGACAGAAGGATTTGAAGAAGGCGAGTAGAGACTTTCAATCAACTTGGGTTTTAGCATATCTTAATTATACAACAAAAGCGGTTCTTCCTGATGGAAGAACCGCTTTTTGTTCGGTAAAACAGGGCTGTCGTATTAAAGCGGATCAGAAACTTGAGGATAAGGCAAGGATCCCCATGTCCTACGTGTTTGTCGTTTGGTGGTGTCTGTTCGTTCTGGGACGGACTGATCTTAAGTCCGTCATCAGACGAACAGATGCCAACAACTGACACAACACAGGACATGGGGATTCTTGCCTTTTTCGTTGACAAGACAGCCGCTTTAATGCGGCAGCCTCTTTGTTCTGTCTGCTATCCCTTATAGGGGCTTGAGGCATTCTGAAAATCTATGAATTGCTTGGTTTCTGAGGAGATGAATCTCGTTTTATGCGTGACCAGAAGGGTCCGAAGCATAAAAGGATGACTGGCATCCACCGTGATGGGCAGAAAGACCAGCTCAGGAAAGTTATAATATCGGTAAATCTTCCGGGGACAGACGCCTATGAAGGGGCTGTTGCTGAGATGAGGCAGAAACTCATTAATGGAGACTGAACCAGCCACTTCGTAGGAGATGCCTCTTTCCTGAAACAGGGAGAAAAACATGTTCACCTGCTTGTCATAAGCTTTCGGATAGAGAATCTGCTGCTTTCTGAAATCGTGAAGAGAAAAATATTTCTTTTCAGATAAAGGATGACTTCTGGGAATAACAGCACACAGAGGCTCCTCATCAATGACAGTGTGTACCTTCAGATCCTCATGGACAGGAGCGATGATAAAGGCGACATCGCCGCTGCCGCAGGCCAGCATTTCCGGTATGTCTTTGTTGGCGACTTCCGTGTAGATGATGTTCAACTCGGGATGGATCTTACGATATTCGTTAAACTGGTCCTTGTCCCGGCTCATGGCGAA
>JBGUIF010000140.1:0-5439 GCA_045112755.1 Anaerobutyricum sp. | reverse complement strand
CCAGCCACTCTGACCCGCCATTGATCATGACATAGCCGCCCAGGGCCTGAAACTTCTGAAAGACCTCCGCGATGGCCCGGAACATTTTCTTGCTTTTATATTCAGAGTAGACATCAATATTATCAAGCCACCAGCCGTCAAAACCCATGGCCTGGATCTCCCGGGCCCTGTTGAGCAGGAATGTCTGCCATTCTTCCTCCCGGACATCCATATAGAACTCCTTAGGCCAGTCCGGAAGCCGCTTCAGCTTATATTTACTGAATTCCTTCCACCAGGGCCTTTCCATTTCGATGGTCCCCACAGAGACATAACCCAGGACTTTATATCCTTTATCCTTAATCGCCCTGATCTGGTCCACGGTGTAGTCTTCCGGCTCCAGAGCCATGATACCGGTCCCCGGCTCCAGTCTGGCAGGATTTACTTTGGTACTTAAATAGACTTTATATTCCATAAATATAGCCTCCTGTTATAAGATCAATAAAGAATCATTGATACTGTCACTACTAAGACAATACTCTAAAATCCGATGATTTTCAATAGTGAAGAATGAGCCTGCATTTCCCTGTCTATCCCCCTATTTCAGCTTGACATTCCCTGCTATCTGAACTATATTTGTATTATAAAACAAAATAAGATTTCAGGTTGAGTATGTGTCCTGTTAGTAAAGCCATAAAGCTATATGGCTTTATTGGCAGGATTTTTATGTTTCCTGGGAATTCCTTCGGATATCCTGGGAGTTTTAAAGCCAATCAATAATCAGCCGGTCTAAAAGGGCCGGCCACAGGGAGGAAAGGAGTCAGTAAATGAAATATGATGTTGTCATCATTGGCGGTGGTATTTCCGGAACCGCGGTGGCCCACTGCCTGGCACAGTACCAGTTGAAAACCATTCTACTGGAGGCAGGATCGGATGTTGCTGTCAGAGCGACCAAGCAAAACGGAGCGGTCTGTCATCCCGGCTACGATCCTCATCCCGGCACCCTGAAGGCAAAGCTTAATCCTCCCGGAGCCAGGATGTACCCCAGACTTGCCAAGGAACTCGGTTTCAAGATCCGTAATACCGGCCAGATGGTCATCGCCTTTTCCGAGAGAGACTTAAACAAGCTGGACGAGCTTATGGAGAACTCCCGGATCAACGGTGTTCTGGGCATGGAAATGCTTAACAAGGACCAGCTCTTTGAGAGAGAACCCCACATCAACAGAAACGCCCTGGGTGCCCTTCTCTCCAACTCCACCAACATGGTGGATGCCTTTGAGGTGGCCATTGCCTTCATGGAAAATGCCATGCAGAACGGGACGGAGCTGAGGCTCAACCAGACGGTCCGCAAAATCACCAAACGGGGCGAGCAGGATTTCCTGATTGAAACCCAGGACTCCAGCTACGAGACCCGCTTCATCATCAACGCCGCCGGCATCCACGCTGATGACGTGGCAGCCATGGCGGGAATCCATGAATACAAGATGCAGGGACGTCACGGCAACCTGATCGTGGTGGACAAGGTACTCCCCATTCATACCGTCATGTTCCCCTGTCCGGGACCGGACACCAAGGGAATCGCCATGATTCCCACTGTATCCAACAATTTCATCATTGGTTCCACAGCTACTATGCGCAGCGACAAGTACGATGCCACCAATGACGCCCTGGGTATAGATGAGCTGATCGCAGGGGCTAAACTGCTGCTGCCGGAGTTTGATCCCAGAGGAATCATCCGTACCTTCGCCGGCCAGAGACCGGTGGCCCTGGATAATGACAATGACTTCTACATCAAGGAATCAGAGACCTGCAAGGGATTCATCCATGTGGCAGGCATCCAGTCCCCGGGTATCGGCGCAGCCCCCGGCGTGGCAGAGTACACCAGGGATCTCCTGGCAGATGCCGGCTGTGAGCTGAAGCCCAGGCCAGATTATAATCCTTATCGTGAACCGATTCCGGATTTCAGTGACCTTTCTCTGGAGGAAAAGGACGCCCTGATCAAGAAGGACCCGGCCTGGGGCCGCATCGTCTGCCGCTGTGAGACTGTCCCCGAGGGAGAGATTGTCGCAGCCATCCACCAGACCCTGGGCGCCAGAACTGTAGAGGGCGTCAAGAGAAGAACCAGAGCCGGTATGGGACGCTGCCAGAGCGGCTTCTGCCAGTTCCGGGTTATGCATATCCTGGCCAGAGAGCTGGGCATCCCTGAGGAGCAGGTTCGTTTTGAGGAGAGGGAAGCACAGGTTCTTTATGGCCGGTTGAAAGGGGGTAAGTAAGATTATGCGGACTTTGCAATATGATGTTGTCGTAATCGGCGGAGGTCCTGCTGGTCTTGCCGCAGCACTGAAAGCCAGAGAAAAGGCTGAGAAAGTAGCAGTCATTGAGAGAAATGATGAGCTGGGAGGTATCCTTAACCAGTGTATCCACAGTGGATTCGGCCTTCATGTCTTCAAAGAGGAGCTGACCGGACCGGAGTACGCCCAGAGATACATAGATATGATTCAGAAAACCGACGTCGAAATCTTCCTGGAAACCATGGTCATCGACGTAACCTCTGACCGCCAGGTCATCGCCATGAGTCCGGAGGGAATGATCATCTTCGAGGCCGGAGCCATCGTTCTGGCCATGGGCTGCCGCGAGAGAACCAGAGGGCAGATCCGGATCCCCGGAAGCCGGCCCGCAGGCGTCTTCACCGCCGGTCTTGCCCAGAGATATATGAATATGGAGAACTTCCGGCCCGGCAACCGGGTGGTCATCCTGGGGTCCGGCGACATCGGCCTCATCATGGCCAGACGTCTCACCCTGGAAGGAGTAAAGGTTGTGGGCGTTTACGAAGTGATGCCCTATGCCAATGGCCTGCTTAGAAACATCAAGAACTGTCTGGATGATTTCGGCATCCCCCTTCACTTATCCACCACAGTCACCAAAATCATCGGTGAAAGCCGTCTCCAGGCCGTGGAAGTTACCGCCGTTGACGAAAACCTGAAGCCTATCCCTGGCACTGAGGAAAAGGTGCCCTGCGACACCCTGCTCCTTTCCATCGGCCTGATCCCGGAAAATGAGTTGTCCAAACAGGCGGGAGTCGAGCTGAATCCTCTCACCAACGGGCCCAGGGTCAACGACCATCTTGAGACCTCTGTCCCCGGCATCTTTGCCTGCGGCAACGTCCTTCATGTTCACGATCTCGTGGACCAGGTAACCCAGGAAGCCGAGGATGCCGGCAGCTGTGCCGCCCAGTTTGTGACTGAGGGCAAAGGAGAAGATGTCACTGATTTCATCGAGGTTCAGCCCAAGGGCGCGGTTCGCTACACTGTTCCGTCCTTCATCCAGAAGGACAGCCAGGGCCTGATCAAACTGAAGTTCCGTGTGGGACGGCCCATCGACAGCGGCAGAATCAAAATCTTCTCCGGAGACAAGATCTTATTTGAGAGTAAAAAAGCAAAATCTCTGGTTCCCAGTATCATGGAAAATGTCCGGATCAAAAGTGACGCTTTAAAAGAGATCCAGGAGCCGGTTACCGTGACGGTAATCGAAGAATAAAGAAGGGAGGATCCACAGATGCAGAAAGTAACCATGTGCTGTACAACATGTCCTTCCGGATGTGCTCTGACAGTGACCATCGGCGATGACAACCAGGTAGCCCTGGTGGAAGGCAACAACTGTCCCAGAGGCGAAGCATTTGCCCATAAGGAATGGACAGACCCGGTCAGAACGCTGACCAGCACCGTCTTTGCAAAAATTGGCGGAAAAGAGCAGCTGATCCCCGTAAAAACCAGCCAGCCCATCTCCAAAAAAGCGGTGGACCAGGCCATGGAAGAGATTCAGCAGGTTCTGATCGATCACCCGGTCACCATGGGAGATGTCATTATCGAAGATATCGCAGCCAGCGGCGTTTCCCTCGTTGCCTGCAAAACAGTCTCATAAGCTGCTTACAGGGGGTCTTTATGACAGACAAACTGGAGATCATCCCCTCCGTCAGAGAATTGAAACATTTTAAAAAAGCCCTGGCGACGGATTGCTCCGTCATCCAGCCGTCAGGCGCACACATCGGCAATCTGAAGCCCATCATCGAGGAGTGTCACCGCCAGGGTAAAAAGGTCCTGGTCAACCATGAGCTGGTGGGCGGGCTGGGCAACAGCAAGACGGCCTTCAAGATGCTGAAGCAGTACTATCACGCAGACTGGATCATCGGCTCCAGCGTAAGCAGAATCCACATGTACCAGAATATGGGCATGTATTCCATCTACAAGGTTGTCCTGGTGGATTCCATCTCCGTGGAAAATGCCATCCACTCTCTTAAGGAGATCCGCTTCGACGCCATCGAGCTCCGCCCCTACTACCACGCCCTGGAATTCCTTCCCAAGTTCCGGGAATACTTTGACGGGGACTACTATATCGCCGGTTTTGTGAACACCATAGAAAAGGCGAGGGAGGCAAAAAAAGCCGGTTTCCGCGGTGTCATGACCAGCACCATAGACCTGTGGGGGCAGGAAATCTAAGGCACAAAAAATCTGATGCTCAGAAACTTGATACACCAGACATCTTAATCATAGAATGACTGGGCCATAAAATAACTGCATGAAGAAAAAAGACTGTCGAATTATGGTGTGCTGCCCCCAAGTAGGACACCATTAAACCGACAGCCTTTTTCTTTTTCTCTTCTTTTACAGGATTAAAGTATTTTTCAGTATTTAAATATCTTTTTTAAATCGACTTTTCTATGCTCCAAACATTTGGTCAAAGGGCCTACCCCTTACTTCAGCTGATCCACAGCCTCATGGATCCTGACCCAGTCTTCAGCGGAAATCTCCTGGGAGAAACTCCGGGCATTTTCCTGGACGCGCTCTCGTTTCTGGGTTCCCACAATGCAGGTGGAGATGAAGGGTTTCTGATAACACCATTGAAGAGCAATCTGTGCCAGGGGTAAATAGTCATATTTCTCAGAAACCTCATCCATGACCTTCAACAGTTCCATAACCCTGGAGAACATGGGCTCCTGAAAATGCTTATAGAAGCGGTTGCGGCTGTCCGCCGGGGGAAAGGTCTTCAACTCCCTATATCTGCCTGTGAGAATGCCGCCCCCCAGAGACCCATAAGTCATGATCCCCATTCCTTCTTCTGCCGCCCACTTCATCACTTCTTCGAATTCACGGTTAACCATGGAATAGTGGGGCTGATAGGCTTCAACATGGCCGAAACGGCGGACTTCCTTCATCTGCTCCATGCTGAAATTGGAAACACCAATATGAAGGATCTTACCCTCTCTCTTCAGCCGGTTTAAGGCATCCATGGTCTCCTCAAAGGGGGTATCAGGATCCGGCCAATGTATGAGCATCAGGTCGATATAGTCCGTCTGCAGATTTTTCAGAGATTCCTCACACTGACGGATAATGGAGTCATAGCGTCCATCCCGGACATATTGGATCCCATCTTTAAAAACATTCCCACATTTCGTGGAAATATAAA
>JBGUIF010000139.1:0-6337 GCA_045112755.1 Anaerobutyricum sp. | reverse complement strand
ACCATGGGCTACGGCCTGGGAGCCGCCATCGGCGCCAAGAGTGGATGTCCGGACAAGACGGTGGTAAATATCGCAGGAGACGGCTGTTTCCGGATGAATATGAATGAGATTGCCACAGCCACCAGGTCCTGTATTCCGGTGATCGAAGTTGTTTTCAACAACCGGGTTTTGGGAATGGTAAGGCAGTGGCAGGACCTTTTCTATGGGCAGCGCTACTCCCACACGACACTGAGAGATAAAGTGGATTTTGTCAAAGTGGCAGAGGCCATGGGTGCCCGCGCGAAGAGAGCAGCCACCATCGAAGAGTTTGAGGAGGCCTTCGCCGAAGCTCTTACATGCGGTGAGCCCTATCTGATCGAATGTGTCATTGACAGCGATGAGAAGGTATGGCCTATGGTTGCGCCAGGCGGATCCATCAGTGATGCTTTTGATGAAAAGGATCTCTTAGCAAAAGAAAATTAACATAAAAAATAAGAAGAGTTGATAAAGGAGTTTAGTACCAATGTTTCACTATAAATGCTTAAATAATATTTCACCCAAAGGTCTTTCCAAGTTCGGAAAGGAATACCAGGAGGTTGCTGATCTCATTGACACAGATGCTATTCTGGTCAGGAGTGCCAACATGCATGAGATGCAGGATATGCCGCATCTCCTTGCTGTTGCCAGGGCGGGTGCCGGAGTGAACAACATTCCGGTTGAAGAATACGCGGAGAAGGGAATCGTTGTATTTAATACGCCGGGAGCCAACGCCAATGCGGTTAAGGAACTTGTGATTGCCGGCATGCTGCTGGCTTCGAGAGATATCATTGGCGGAAGCAAATGGGTTACAGAAAATGAGGCCGATGAAAATATCACAAAAGATATGGAAAAGGCAAAAAAAGCATTTGCCGGAACAGAGATCTCCGGCAAGAAACTTGGTGTGATCGGCCTTGGAGCCATCGGTGTGATGGTGGCCAATGCCGGTATTGCCCTTGGCCTTGATGTCTATGGTTATGATCCCTATCTTTCTCTGAAGAACGCATGGAATCTGTCCAGGAGTGTCCGTCATGTCAACTCTGTGGACGAGATTGCTTCCCGATGTGATTTTATCACCCTGCATGTTCCCCTGCTGGACAGCACCAGGAATATGATCGGCGGTGACTCTATCCGTAAGATGAAGAGAAATGCTGTCATAATGAATTTTGCCAGAAATGGTCTCGTGGATGAGGATGCTGTGGTCAAGGCTCTTGAGGACGGCATGATCAAACATTACGTCACAGATTTCCCGACACCGAAATGCGTCGGGAAGAAGGGTGTGATTGCTTTCCCTCATCTGGGGGCTTCCACGGCAGAATCTGAGGAGAACTGCGCTGTCATGGCAGTGGAGGAGATCATGGAGTATCTGGAGCATGGCAATATCACGAATTCTGTCAATTTCCCCAATACAGACGTTGGAATCTGCCAGACTCTGGGCCGCATTGCCATTCTTCACAGAAATATTCCCAACATGCTGACCCAGTTCACAGGCGCTTTTGCCAAAAACGGCATCAATATCACTGAGATGAGTAATAAGACCAAAGGAAATTATTCCTATGCCATCTTTGACATGGAATCGGAGATTGATGAGGAGGCAGTACATACCATCGAGAGTATTGACGGTGTTCTGAAGGTGCGGGTTATTAAATAAACCAGAATTATTCAGAGATATCATAGAAATATATTTTAAGGAGATAATCAGTCATGGATCAGAAATTAAAAGTAGGAATCCTCGGTGGAACCGGTATGGTTGGTCAGCGCTTTATTTCTCTTCTGGAGAATCATCCCTGGTTCGAAGTGACAGAGATTGCTGCCAGTCCCCGGTCCGCAGGAAAAAGTTATTTTGAGACAGCCGGCCGGAGATGGAAGATGGATACTCCCATGCCCGAGGCGGTAAAGAATATTGTGGTTAAAAATGTCAATGAGGTGGAAGCCCTGGCCTCTGAGGTGGACTTTGTCTTCTCAGCAGTGGATATGAGCAAAGAAGAGATTCGGGCCATCGAGGACGCCTATGCGAAAACCGAGACTCCCGTTGTCTCCAATAACAGTGCCCACCGATGGACGCCGGACGTTCCCATGGTGGTACCGGAGATTAACCCGGAGCATTTTGAGATTATCGCCCAGCAGAGAAAACGCCTTGGCACCAGCCGTGGATTTGTGGCGGTCAAGCCCAATTGCTCAATCCAGAGTTACGCACCGGCTATCTTTGCACTCAGGGAATTTGGACCGAGGGAGGTCGTGGCTACGACCTATCAGGCCATCAGCGGCGCCGGCAAGACCTTTAAAGACTGGCCGGAGATGGTCGGAAATATCATCCCCTATATCGGAGGAGAGGAAGAGAAGTCCGAGCAGGAACCTCTGAGAATCTTTGGAAAGGTTGTGGGGGACCATATTGAGAAGGCATCCCGTCCCCTCATCACCACCCAGTGTATCCGCGTCCCGGTCCTCAATGGACATACGGCCGCAGTCTTTGTAAACTTTGACAAAAAGCCCTCCAAAGAGGAGATTATAGACCGCTGGATTCACTTCAGAAGTCTGCCCCAGGAACTCAATCTGCCAAGTGCTCCCAGGCAGTTTATCCAGTACCTGGAAGATGATAACCGTCCTCAGGTTGCTCTGGATGTGGATTATGAGCGGGGTATGGGCGTCAGCATGGGCCGGCTCAGAGAGGACAGCCTCTTTGATTATAAATTTGTCGGTCTCTCTCACAATACCATTCGGGGTGCAGCCGGCGGCGCAGTCCTCTGTGCAGAGCTTCTGACAGCTCAAAATTATATTACAAAGAAATAGCTGCATTTACTGCATTTGTTAAAGAGCTTTCGTGAAAACGGGGGTGTTGTAATTGTTTGACAGACTGGCTGGACATGAGATTGATCATTTTCCTTTGCTGAGTGAGACTGCTCTGGAAGGGACCAATCCCATAGAGGCGGCACAGGATATGAAAGAAAATGTGGTGACCGGTTTGAAACAGGTGATCTATGATTATCTTGGTCAAAAAGGCATCTTAGTATCTGATTTCTTTTTCAATCTGATTGTCGCCGTGCTGATTCTGGTCATTGGTTTTAAAATCATAAAGGTAATACGCAAGATCCTGGATAAGATCTTTGAGCGGTCAAAGATAGATGTTACGCTCAGGACTTTCCTGAATTCTGCGGCCAATATTGCCATGAAAGTGCTGGTAATCTTTCTGGCAGTAACCCAGCTTGGCGTGGCTTCCTCCACCATCGTAGCACTTTTGGGCTCAGCAACCCTTGCCATAGGTTTATCCCTGCAGGGGTCCCTGGCCAATATTGCCGGCGGAGTGATTCTTCTTTTTATCAAACCCTTCCGGGTGGGAGATTATATTCTGGAAGAGGGGTCAGGAAAAGAAGGAACTGTAAAAGCCATCGGCATTATATACACAGAGCTGCTGACGGCCGACAAGAAGGTCGTCATGATCCCCAACGGCAATCTGGCCAACAGTTCCATCACCAACATGACCCATGAACACAAGAGAAGGATGGAAATCAGTGTGGGGATCAGTTATGGTCAGGATATCGGAAAGGTCAGAAAGGCATTGCTGATGGTGGCAAAGAGGGAAAAACACTGTCTGCAGGATGACCTGATCAATGTTGTTGTCACAGAATTCCTGGACAGCAGCATTGTGGTCCAGCTGCGCTATTGGGTGGAACCTCAGAATTATTGGGAGGCCAGGTTCAGAAGCCTTGAAGATATCATCGTCACTTTTGAGGAGGAGGGAATTACCATTCCTTACAATCAGCTGGACGTACATCTGGAGCTGCAGGATGCTCCGGAAAAATTGTCCGGAGGCAGGATGTTAGGAGATCATTCCTCTGAGGAGGGAAGTAATATGAGGGGGGTTAGAATATAGCCTTCCAAAGAAATGGCCAGTGCTGTAAACACAGATTGCTGTAAACATAGTGAAAATTCAGTAGATTGCAGAAAAATGCAAAGATGAAAAGATAAAAAAGACCGGCAGAATCAGCCCATCCTTGAATGGAAACTGGATCCTGCCGGTTTCGTTTATTATTATCAATCAGAGTAGTTCGTTTTTTGAAAAATTGGATTTACTGGCGATCGAGAATCCACTGCCGGTTGTGATCAATGACCTTTCTCATGGCATCAGGGCCTGGAGCACCGAGGGTATTTCTCTTATCAATACAGGTATGGATGTCGATGGCCTCGTAAATGTCCTCCTCAAAGACAGGGCAGATGGATTTGTATTCCTCAAGACTCATCTGATCAAGGGAAATGCCTCTGTCCAGACAGTGGAGGACCAGCTGACCAACGATACTGTGGGCATCACGGAAAGGAACACCATGATTTACCAGATAGTCAGCGGCGTCGGTGGCATTGGTGAAACCATTGGCCGCAGAACGCGCCATCACTTCAGGACGGAAACGGATGGTCTTAAGCATACCGGTAAAAAGAGCCAGGCAGCCCTTGACAGTATCATAGGCGTCAAAGGTCAGTTCTTTATCTTCCTGCATATCTTTATTGTAAGCCAGAGGCAGGCCTTTCATGGTGGTCAGGAGAGCCATGAGGGCACCATAAACTCTGCCGGTCTTTCCCCGCACCAGTTCGGCAATGTCTGGATTCTTCTTCTGGGGCATGATGCTGCTTCCGGTGCTGTAGGCATCATCGATCTCGATAAACTGATACTCATTGGAGTTCCAGAGAATGATCTCTTCACAAAAACGACTCAGATGCATCATGATGAGGGAGAGGGCACTGAGAAACTCAATAACATAATCCCTGTCGGACACGGAGTCCATACTGTTGAGGGTGGGAGCGTAAAACCCTAAGAGAGAAGCGGTCATCTCCCGGTCCAGGGGATAGGTCGTTCCCGCCAGGGCTCCGGAACCCAGAGGACAATAATTCATACGTTCATAAATATCATCCAGGCGGTCATAATCCCTCTTGAACATTTCCATGTAGGCGCCGATATGGTGGGCCAGGGTAACAGGCTGGGCTTTCTGCAGGTGGGTAAAACCAGGCATGGCTGTGTGAAGGTGTTTTTCCATGAGATCCTGGCATACCAGAATCAGTTCCAGGATCAGTTTTCTGACGGCAGCAAGCTCATCCCGGGTATACAGCTTCATATCCAGGGCCACCTGGTCATTTCTGCTGCGTCCTGTGTGAAGTTTCTTGCCCGCCTCGCCGATTCTCTCGGTCAGGACAGCTTCCACGAAGCTGTGGATATCTTCGTACTCCTCTGTAATCTCCAGGCGTTCTTCTTCCACATCATGAAGGATTCCTTCGATGCCCTCGATAATCTGCTTCAGTTCCTCCTCAGTGAGAATTCCTATGGAAGCCAGCATCCTGGCGTGGGCAATGCTGCCCTCCATGTCCTGCCGGTAAAACTTCCGGTCAAAATCGATAGATGCATTAAAATTATATACAAGTTTATCCGTTTCTTTTGTGAAGCGTCCGCCCCATAACTGAGCCATAATCTTAACCTCCTGCTATATATGCCGCCATACTGGCCGCCGGCCGTCTGCCTGGGCCGATGGTGGTTCTTTTTGAAATACAGACTTTATAGATTGTACATGAAAAAAGGGATCCGTGCAAGATAAGGTTTGTCAGAATATCTGGTTTTAAAAGAGGATTCCCAGGGGAAAGAGGGTAAGAAAGCAATTTACAGCGTGACCTTCTTTGTGATATTTTAGAAAAGGTTTTTTGAAAAACGGTATCTGGTCAGGGAAGGAAAAGTCATATGAATGACGTGGAGAAGAAAAAATACATAAAGGTTCGGAGCACCATCTGTCTGCTTATTACTTCCATGATCTGGGGCGCAGCCTTCGTGGCCCAGAGTGTGAGCATGGATTATATAGGGCCTATGACCTTTATCTGCCTGCGGTCTCTGATCGGGACAATGGTTCTGTTTCCTGTGATTACTGCTTTTGACAGTCTTCAGGGAAGAACAGGCACGAAGGACAGCGATGACCAAATGAGAGATGTCAGTGCCGGGATGGAAGGCAGAAGACGGGGACTGACCGGCCTGGCGGAAAGTTGGAGGCAGCCGGAACTGTGGAAAGCAGGGGTTGTCTGCGGGATTTTTTTATTCCTTGCCAACTGTGCCCAACAGACCGGCATCCAGTATACAACAGCAGGAAAAGCCGGCTTTATCACAGCGTTTTACATTATTCTGGTACCTGTTGCCGGACTCTTTTTTCACAGGAAATGCAGTCTGATGACCTGGGCAGGTGTTTTTCTTGCCTTGATCGGGCTTTATTTTCTTTGTATTACCGGGGATTTTTCTGTAGAAAAAGGGGATGCGCTGATCCTTGCCTGTGCTTTCCTTTACACGGGTCAGATTATG
>JBGUIF010000138.1:0-13411 GCA_045112755.1 Anaerobutyricum sp. | reverse complement strand
AGGAATAATCTGTTCACGGAAAACCCTTCCCAGTGAGACGAAAGAATCCTTGTCCGGAGATGCCAGGAAGAATCCTTCTCCCAGTTGATAATCGGGTCCCAGGAAATAAGAGATACGCTGGTTCAGGGCGTTCATCATCCGTTCCAGGGAGATTCCCTCAATCCGGATTGTTCTTAAGATCCTGGAATCCGGCAGTACAGGTTTGATGAAAAAGTCATGGTTAAGGGCGCCGAGGATGGTGTCTTCACAGACACTACTATCACAGGTGGCCACAATGTAGAGGTTGGCCGGCAGGCGAAACTGCTCCTGGGAATACTGGAGGGTGACAACGGTCTCGCTGCTGGCTCCCTCTCTGCGGTTTTCCCGGAGTAGAACAGCCGTCTCTCCAAAGAGATGCGCCCAGGACAAATCAACATCCTCCAACATGAGGACATAGCGGCCTTCCCCGCACTGGTTGGCAAATCGTTTAAATAGTCCTTCGTGGACACATTGATCCGTCAGCCTTTCCACAAAAGCATCATAGCCATGTCCGTCGATATCCGGATAGGATACCTGCAGGACACGTCCCTCCTCCACGTAGCTGTGGTAATGGTCAAGAATGTCCGGAACCGGCTCAATGCTGAGAGTGCCCCGGTCTTTACTTTCGATAATACCAACGGCGGTCATGATGGCCTCATGGAATTTGCCTGTCTTCATGGGCCCCTTGATCAACGTGTTCTTGGGGTAGAGCCGGAAGGACTGATCTTTTCGGTCGGGGTGTTCATTGACCAGACTGCTGCCCCCTGGCAGGGGCTGTCCCAGATAAGCTGCAGGAAGCCCGGCAGTCACTGTTGTGATCTGATCGGAGGCCGCTTCCCTTCTTTTCTGCATGGCCATGGCAACTTCCCGCTGCTCTGCTGTCCCTCCTCCTATGGTCACAGAAGGAGCGGCAGACTGGCT
This sequence comes from Anaerobutyricum sp., assembly GCA_045112755.1. Lineage (GTDB taxonomy): Bacteria > Bacillota > Clostridia > Lachnospirales > Lachnospiraceae > Anaerobutyricum. The sequence continues at coordinate 12,472 of JBGUIF010000138.1, read as the reverse complement.
GGCAATCCGACCGCGAATCTTTTCAGCAGCAGCGGCGTTGGCGGCTTTATTGCCAGTGTTTTCAGAATCGGACGCTTCCTCGGCTGAGGGATCCTGTTCAGGTTCGGCCGACGCAGAACCAGCAGCATTCCCGCTGTCATAATTCTGCAGAGTCTGGGTGATAAATTCTGTGGAGGCAGAAACTGTCCCCTCCCTGTATATGACAGTTGGCTCAGGAACGTCGGAGGCCGGCCGGTAAACCAGCTTCGACCCCAGGGCAGCTGCCAGGGGATCCTCGGGAGCTTCTTCCTGTCTTGGATAATAATTATGACAAAGATCGGTATAATTGGAGGCCAGGACCTGGGAAGCAGTGGTGACCAGTCCGCAGATGTCCTCCTCAGACATTGCCTTCCATTGTTCATAGGGGTAGAGGACGGACACCTTGATTTTCTCCCCGGAGGCCTGAAGGTCATAGGGCTGGGCAGAAACCTGCGCCACCTGGAAGGGGGCGGTGGTCATGAGGGTCAGCATACTGCATTTCTCCCGGATGTCCTCCATGACTTCTGTATTGAGAATTACCGGCAGGTTGAGGGACACTTCCAGATGAACCTGGTCTCCCTCTGTCACTGTACTGAAGGCCACAGAGGCCAGGAGGTCCGCATAGTTTTCAATGTAGAGGACGTCCGTCAGAGTCCGGTTTACTTTATTTTCTTCTTCATTCTTCCAATTGGCCCGGGAGGCATAGCTGAAATTAGGGTATTCCCCCAGGAGGCTTTCCGCCAGCTGGTGGAAAGTTTCTGCGGCCTCCTCGCCGGAAGCTTTGAGGGTCAGGGCTTTCTCGGATTTTTCGTCGGCAGGAAGAACCGTACCTCCCTGTCTGGAAAGAAAGGCACTGAGGCGGACGAATCCGCTGGCATTTTCCAGTTCCACATAGGAGGCATCCACAAGGCGGGCGTATTCGTGGTCGACGAAATCCACCAGTTTTGAAATCTGCATATAGCCGAAGATACTGTATACGTAAGCACTGTAATCCATCTCTTCAGGATCCGGCCGCTCCCTGTCCTCGTCAAACTCTCCGGGAAAACTCACCCGATAGTACTTGTAAATATCCCTCAGATAGTTATAGCGGTGTCCTCTGGCATCGGCATTACAGACAGAGGCAATGATGTTGGACTCCACGTCCTGTCCGTAGATCCTCTGGGACCGGGTCTGCAGTTCATACTGCATGAGGAGAATGTCATCGGCAGAGATGCCCGGAAAACGGTAATATTTCTCATAGAGAAGGACGGCGGCGCCGATCCAGACTGCCTGTTCCGGCTGGTAGCGGATCTGCAGGCTTCTTTCAATCTCACCGGCGGCGGCATAGTAACTTTCCTCCAGTTCCGGGAAGAGAGCGCCGATGGCCTCGGCCAGTTCCGGCTGCATCTTCCATTCCAGAACGTCATCGTCGGTGTTCTTCCCCCAAAAGAGGAGATACCACCAGTATTCCTTGCCGGAGAAATCAACCTCTGCCTCAAGACCATTGACCTGGGCCAGTTTCTGTCCAAGGCCGTTCATGTCCGCCAGGAGGTCTTCCTCCTTTCGGTCCAGCTGAAAAGAGAGCTGGAGAAGGTTGGCCACATGGTTGAAAGAGGAGTAGATTTCCTTGAGCAGGGCCATCTCTTCATCACTGATCTGGCCGGAGCCGGCCATATTCTTCCATTGGTCCGGCGTATAAGGGCATTTTGACTGATAATCCGCTTCGTATTCATTATCCCGCTGTCTCTGTTTTATGGTTATCATAAGGTATCAGTTCCTTTCATGATCTTTAAATAGACACTCTCGATCCGGTTATTATCCATTTTTAAGATGGAGTAGAGGTAATTCCCTTCTCTGACAGTCTCCCCCTCCTCAGGAAAATGATCGAGCAGCTCGATCATGTGACCGCCGATGGAATCATAGTCTTCTGATTCTATGTCAGTACCAAGAGCATCGTTGATATCTGCCAGTCTGGCACTGCCTTCTATTTCGTATTCATTGTCCCCGGTACAGCGGATGATTTGAGATTCCCACTCGTCAAACTCATCCCTGATGTCCCCCACGATCTCTTCAATCAGATCCTCAAGGGTAACGAGCCCTGCCGTGGTGCCGTACTCGTCAAGGACGATGGCAAAGGTAATGGAATTATTGCGCATTTCCTCCATCAAAACAGAGGTTTTCTGAAACTCATAAGTGAAGAAGGGCTCCCGCATGATATCGTGGATATCAAAGGATCCTGAGGGGTGAGTCTCATGGTAGAAAAACAGGTCCTTGAGATTCAGGATTCCCACCACATGATCCTTCGACTCCCGATAAACGGGAAGTCGGGAATACTGGTCCTGAAGGAAAATCTCCACCAGTTCATCGTAAGTCATATCCTCCGAGGCGAAGGTCATTTCAATTCTGGGGACCATGATATCCTTAGCCACAGAGTCGCCAAAATAGAGCACATTGTTGATCATGGTCTTCTCTTCAGGCTCGATGACGCCATCCTCTGTACTGACGTCAACGATGGTCCGAAGTTCCTGCTCTGTCATGGTCTGGTCGCCGTCGCGGCCTATGCCCAGCATTCTGCCGAGAATCTCGCTGAAAAGGTTCACAACATAAATGACGGGAGTCAGAATCCGGGTGATCCAGAGAATGATCCCGGAGTAGGCTAAAGACATGGATTCACTTTTTCTTGTGGCCAGATTCTTGGGAGTGATCTCGCCAAATATGAGAATAAGTAAGGTCAGAATTCCTGTCGCAAGGCCGATGAGTGTACTGGAATTCGCACTCAGGCCGCTGTTGGAAGCCAGGTGAATCGCCAGGGTTGTGGTCAAGGATGAGGCAGATAGGTTGACGATATTGTTGCCAATCAGGATAGCACTGAGCATCTTCTCCCGGTTCTCCAGGAGATAGAGGACTCTTTTGGCCCTCCTGCTGCCCTCGTCGGCCAGCCCGCGGATTCTGTGCCGGTTGACAGTGGTCAGTGCAGTCTCTGCGGATGAGAAAAAAGCAGAGAGAAACAGTAGTATAATCAGTGCGAAAATCTGGCGTAATGCGTCCAGGTCCAAAATAGTCAATCCCCCATTCAAATTCTGGTTTTTCACCATTATATTTCACTTGAAAAGCAATGTCAATGAGGCTTGTCTTCTAATCAGAGCTGTGTGACCGGCCCTTGTATTTTGCCGGTAAGTCCGATATAATCGTAGAGAAGAGGGAAACAAATGTTCCTGGAGAGATGATTGGGAATGGAGGGGGATACGATGAGCAGACTGCGGATAGGATTAATCGGGACGGACCGGGAGGCGCTGCGTTTTTATGAGGCCAACCGGTATGGAATGGACGTGGAAGTCACGGCGGTCTGTGGTCCGACCCAGGAAGAAACCCGGGAATTTGCAGCGAGAAAAGGGAAAATGACTCTTTTCACAAGGCCGGCTGAGCTTGCCTCATCCAGGGACTGTGATGCTGTCTTTGTCAGCGGGGCATGCACTCTGACTGATTTCAGAAAAGGGGAGGGGCAGGAGAAAACCGGGGAGGATAAGGACCGGTATTATCATCGGCAGGAGATTATCGCCATGATGCTGGAGGCCGGAAAGCATGTGATCTGCAAGGCGCCCCTGGCCCTCACGGAGCAGGAGACAGAAGACCTCTTTGGGATGGCCCGGGACAGGGGAGTGATTCTCATGGAGTGTCTGAACACGGTTTACACGCCTGCTTTCGCAAAGATGAGAGAACAGGCTGTCCACCTGGGCACTTTCAGGGAGGCTTACATCCATTGCTGTCACCGGACTCCTGCTTATGAGAGCTGTAAAAAGGGAGGCAGGGAGGACAGTCTGGCACCCGCCATGGGCGGAGGAGCCCTCTACAATTATGGGATTCACATGGCAGCCTGTGCAGTCCGTCTCTTTGGACAGCCGCAGGCGGTGTCCTGTCTGAGAAATATGCTCAGCGGCGGCCTGGAGGGCAGCGCAGTGATTCTGCTGGACTACCCGGGGCTGCAGGTGACATTGTCCTGCTCCATGATGGCAGACCTGGCTGCACCCAGCCACATTATGGGGGAGGAGGGATCCATGTTGATCAGCAGCATGGAAAATGTCAAAGATCTGCAGGTTTACCGGCCTATGGTGAAACAGGTTTTTCACTATGAGCAGTCAGACAATACCTACGGACCCGTGACCCAGGCATTTGCGGCCATGGTCCGGGGAGAGGGGGACCCTGTATCAGCCAGGGAACTGAGCCTCGGCGCCATCGGGATCCTGGCCAGGGCCCTGGAGAGCAGTAAGATTTCAGAGGAATGAGGAAGAGTATGATGAACGATCAGCAGGATTTTCTGCAAACCATACAGGAATTAAAAGAACTGGCTGCGGTCAAGGGAGGAAGAATCAGTCCGGAGGAGATCCGGGGAGCATTTCCCGACATGGAGCTGACGGAGGACCATCTGGGTTTTATCAGTTCCTACCTGGCCGGCTATCACATAGAAGTGGAAGAGTATGAGAATCAGGAAGAGGCCTGGGAGCCGGAGATTCAGGAGGATGATCCCAGAGACAGCCGGCTGGCAGACCTCTATCTGCAGGAGTCCGCCGGGGCGGCGGCTCTGGATCCGGAGGAGATCCAGTATCTTTTGACCCGGATGGCCGAGGGAGAGGAGGAGGCCAGAAACCGGCTGGTGGAGGCACGTCTTTCCCTGGCGTCAGACCTGGCAGGGGAGTACCGGAACCGGGGACTGCCCTTCAGTGACCTCATTCAGGAGAGCAATCTGGGCCTGCTGCTGGCGGTGAGTACCTACCGTACAGAGGAGGACGGAGACTTTGACAGCTATCTTGAGAGGGAGATCCGCCTCAGGATCGAGGAAGCCCTTCAGGACTACAACGACTCCGGCAGATCTTCTGTCAAGATGGCCGGCCAGATCAATCGGCTCAACGAGATTTCGGCTGCCTTTGCCAGGGAAAACGGGCGGGAGGCCAGAGTGGATGAACTGGCAGAACGCATGGGGATACCCGAGGAGGAGGTCCGGATTCTGATGAAAGCATCTCTGGATGCGGTGAATCTGCTGGAACACTGATGGGATACTGGAGGTGAGTGGATGAGGTATGATGATCAGATAATCGATGAAGTCCGGGACAGGAATGATATCGTTGATGTGATCGGCAGTTATGTCAGCCTGAAGAGCAGAGGGAGGAACTCCTTTTTTGGGCTCTGTCCATTCCACAATGAGAAATCTCCTTCCTTTCATGTGGACCGGGACAGGCAGATGTACTATTGTTTCGGCTGCCATCAGGGGGGGAATGTCTATACATTTCTCATGGAATATAATCGACTGACCTTTCCTGAAGCAATCCAGGAGCTGGCCCAGAGAGCGGGAATCAGCCTTCCGGAACAGGAGATGACCTCCGAGGAGAGGGACCGGGCAGACGCGAGAACCACACTGAAAGAAATGAATAAGCAGGCGGCGGTGTACTTCCACTATCTGCTCATGAGCAGACGGGGGGAGAAGGCACTGGCCTATCTGAAGGAAAGGGGACTGACCGACGAGACCATCAGACATTTTGGGCTGGGATACGCGGACATTTACCGGGATGATCTCTACCAGTATCTTCGGTCAAAAGGTTTCACGGACCAGCAGATGAAAGATTCTTCCCTGGTGACCATTGACAGCCGGCGTGGGAGTTACGATCAGTTTTTTAACCGTGTGATGTTTCCCATCATGGACAACCGGCAGAGGGTGGTCGGTTTCGGAGGCAGGGTTATGGGAGAAGGCCAGCCCAAGTATCTGAATTCCAGGGAGACCCTTCTTTTTGACAAGGGCAGGAATCTCTATGGACTGAACTATGCCAGACGGTCCCGGGAGGACAGTCTGATCTTATGTGAAGGCTACATGGACGTGATCTCACTGCACCAGGCTGGCTTCACCAATGCGGTGGCGCCACTGGGAACAGCATTTACGGAGACCCAGGCCATGCTGCTCAAACGCTATACGAAAGAGGTCATCCTCTCCTTTGACAGCGATGGCGCGGGTAATGACGCGGCGGTCCGGGCCCTGCCGATTCTCAGGGAGAATGGTATTCGGGCCAGGGTGCTGTCCATGAGTCCCTTCAAGGACCCCGATGAACTCATCAAGGCCAAGGGGGCCGAAGAGTACCGCAGGAGAATTAAGGAGGCAGAGCCGGGCAGATTATTTGAAATCCGGCTTCTTTCCGGTCAGTATCGGCAGGATGATCCGGACAGCAGAACAGACTTTGTCCATGCGGTTTCCCGCTATCTCTCCCAGATTGAAGATCCGGTGGAGCGGGATAATTACAAGATGACTGTGTCCAACAAATACATGATATCCAAAAAGGACCTGGACCATCTGGTGGACCGTTATGGTGTGAGCTACCAGCTGGAGCAGGCCAGTGAACAGTATCGGAGAAAGCCCGAGTCTAAAGAGCGCCGTGAGCAGAAGAAAGAGGACCGCAGAAACCAGCCCCAGAGGCTGCTTCTTACCTGGCTGACGGAGCAGCCGGAGATCTACGAACTGGTCTGCCCGGTCATTTCACCGGATGACTTTCTGGATCCCCTCTACCATTCAGTGGCCCTGATGCTTTTCGGACAGCTGGAACGCGGGGAGAAGGTGAATCCGGCAAGGATTATCGACCGTTTTTCTGATCTGGAGGACAGGGAGAAGACCGCCAGGATCTTCAATGCCCATCTGGAATATGCCCCTTCCCGGGAAGAGAAATACAAAGCGCTCACAGATATCGTAAGAAAGATCAAGCTGGCATCCATCGAGGATGAGATGACCCACACTTCCGATATTGTCAGATGGCAGCAGCTGCTGCAGATGAAGGGCGATATTCAGAAGCTGAAGTTTCAGGATTCGTTATGACCAATGATTATTTTGCAGAAAGGAATGGCGGCCGGATGAGTCGGATTGAGTTATCGAAGAGACTGCAGCGGGTGGCAGACAGTGTGACAGAGGGTTCCAGACTGGCTGATGTGGGGACGGATCACGGATATATCCCCATTTACCTTGTGGAGCGGGGAATCTGCCCTGCCGCTGTCGCCGGGGATGTCAACAGAGGTCCTCTGGAACGGGCTGCGGCCCACGTGCAGGCAGCCGGCCTGGAGGACAGGATTTCCCTCCGTCTGGGGAGCGGCCTTAAGGCTGTGGATGTCTCAGAAGTGGACAGCGTCGTCATGGCCGGCATGGGGGGAGAGCTGATTTGCCAGATTCTCAGGGAAAGTCCGGAATTCATGGAGGCCGGCAGGGAACTGATCCTCCAGCCGCAGTCAGAGATTTATAAGGTGCGCAGACTGCTCCATGAATATAGCTACCACATAGAGGGAGAATGGAACCTGCTGGAGGACGGGAAGTATTATGTGATCATCAAGGCCCGGCCAGGCAGAGAGAGCTATGCCCATGCCGGGGACTATGAGTACGGGAAGATATTGATTGACAAAAAGGATCCCTTGCTGGGGGATTATTTGAGAAAACAGCTTATGAAGAAGAAAACCATCCTGGAAAGACTCTCTGAGACGGATCACAGGGACAGAATGATGGAACTTGGGGAGGAGATCCGGGAGATACAAAGGATTCTGGACAAAATGGAATGCGGATCCGGCAAATGAGATCCGCCGACAGTACGACAAAGAACGTGGCAGCCACGTGGATTTAAAAGGCAAGGATTCCCATGTCCTGTGTTGTGTCAGTTGAATGACAAACATGCTGGACATGGGAATCCTTGCCTTTATCTCAAGTTTCTGATTTACTTTTATACAACGCCCCTATATTCATTTTTATTCAAAATAGAGCCGGACGATAAGCCGGGTTATGTCGTGAATGATCATCTGTCTGATTCTGCCGTCGCCGGCAGACTTAAGCGACCCACCTGAAAACAATCCGGGCCGGATTATGGTTTTCTATTCGGTCTTGCTTCGGGTGAGGTTTACATGGCATCCTCTGTTGCCAGAGGATCGGTGGGCTCTTACCCCGCCTTTCCACCCTTACCGGGAATCCCCGGCGGTATATTTCTGCTGCACTGTCTTTGGAGTCGCCTCCACCGGACGTTATCCGGCACCCTGCCCTGTGAAGCCCGGACTTTCCTCTCCTCCGTCCTTTCAGACTCCTGGAGGAGCGATCATTTATCCGACTCTACATGAATGACTTTTTTTGATTCGCACTAATTGGCGGAGGAAGCTTCCGGTGCCTCTGTGGAAACTCCTTTATCAGGAGCTGCCGTCTCTGTGGACGCTTCGCTGTCGGAGCTTGCTGCCCCGGAATTCTTGATGGCCGTAATCTCTTTGAGCTTGCCGTCGTCCTTGGTGATCAGCCAGTCTCCATCGACCTCCTCAATGGTAAGCTCAATGGTATCTGTCAAAAGGGGCGATTCCTTATAGGCCTTGGTAACATCTTCAAGCAGGTCCGGAAGAATCGTCTGGAAAAGCTCATCCAGCATGGCGTTTTGCCCTTTGCTGAGATAAATCTGTGTCAGTTCCGCCAATTTCTCCGAGGTGAGCAGACTTGAGAGATCGCCCTGCATATAGCGCTCTGCAGATTGTTTTACCTGCTCGGAAAGACTGGCCGTATCATGGTAGGAAATGTCCACCGGGACAGTGTACACCTGCTTTTCGTGGGTAATCTTGTCGCTGATGGTATAATCGGTAATCATCTCGCCACACACCTGATCTACCCAGGATGAAATAATGGAAACCACAGTGTCAGACGGACTGTAGCCGGAGGTGGCATCGTTATCTCCACTGATGGAATTGGTGAAATCATCCGTGGCATCCTCGGAGTAGGATTTCCAGCCTAAAGCTTTGGCTTCCTCGGGAGAGCAGTAGGAGATTGCGCTGTTGAAATCACCGGTCTTTACCGCTTCCATAAAAAGCTTCGCTGTCTCTTTCGCATCCTGTGTATGGTCTTCTTCTTTGCAGGATGCCAGACAAAATATCATGGAACACAGCAAAAGAAGGACTGTCATTTTCCTTTTTATCAATATAAATACCTCCTCCTGAAACGCGAATATGTTTCCTGCTAACCCATGAGTCTTCCCGGGGAAAATCCTCCTCGGCATGGGTTATTACCAATGAACAAACTTCTAATGGTATTCTAAAGGGGATTTGTTCCTGTGTCAAGGGAAGGAAGGGGAAGTAATTGCGGGGCGGCGGCCTGATTACGATGGCGGAAGGGAAAGAAGTTCTTAAGGACTTTCCCTATGAAATGTGTTACTATTATACCATAAGTTTTTCTGCTTTACAGGGACAAAGGCCGCCCGGCAGAAGACGACAGGCGGGGCGGCGCTATGGAGAAAGGAATAATGGATATGGAAGATAATGCAAGCATTCTTGTTGTGGATGATGACAAGGAAATCGCGGATCTTGTGGAGATATATCTGGTGAATGACGGCTATCAGGTGCTCAAGGCAGAGGACGGAGAGACCTGCCTGCGCATGCTTTCAGAGCATCCGGAGGTAAGGATGCTGATCCTGGATATCATGATGCCCGGAATCAGTGGGCTTGAGGTGTGCAGGACCATTCGTAAAACAAGCAATATTCCCATACTTCTTCTGTCAGCCAAGGCGGAGGATATGGATAAGATCGTCGGTTTTGGTTCAGGTGCCGACGACTATCTGACCAAGCCCTTCCATCCGCTGGAACTGCTGGCCAGGGTCAAATCACAGATGAGAAGATATCAGAACCTCAACGTGGAGGGGGCGGCCAAGGAGAGCCAGGATGAGATTCACATCCAGAACCTGGTCATCAACAAGGAAGCCCACTCTGTGAAGAAGGATGGAAAAGAGATCTCTCTGACACCCATCGAGTTCGGGATTCTGTATCTGCTGGCATCAAATCCTGACAGAGTTTTTTCGACTGACGAGATTTTTGAGGGAGTATGGAATGAGAAAGTCTATGAAGTCAATAATACGGTGATGGTTCACATCCGGAGACTTCGTGAAAAGATTGAGGATAATTCCAGGAGTCCCAAGATTCTGAAGACAGTCTGGGGGGTAGGTTACAAAATTGAAGGTTAGAAAGTTCAGAAGCTTCCGTTTCAAAATGGTGATGTACATGATTGCCAGTGTCATCGCCACAGTCATTACGGAAGGCATCATATTTCTGGGAATCTATTTCTACGAGACAGAGATCCTTGCGGGCGAGTACCTGAGGATATGGGGATCCACAGTGGAAGGACACGTTAATCTGGACGTCCTGGGGGCATCTTCTTCCACGGGACTTAACCTGTTTGTCTTTATCGCATTTACCATTCTGCTGCTGGTGCTGTATTTCATCTTGTTTTCCCATAATTTTGTCATTTACGTGCGGGAGATCATCAACGGTGTTGAGAAGATGAAGTCGGGGGATTTCTCTGAGGAGATCCCTGTTCAGGGCGAGGACGAGTTCTCTGAGATTGCCGGTTCCATCAATGAGATGAAGAGAAACCTTTACAATACCATGGAGGCTCAGAGAGCCGCAGAGCAGACCAAAGATGAACTGATCACCAATGTGGCCCACGACCTGCGGACGCCTCTTACTTCCATACTTGGCTATCTGGATCTTCTCAGCCAGGGGGATTTTCTGACGGAAGAACAGAAACAGAAATACCTGGCGATCGTTGTGGCCAAGGCAAAACAGCTGGAACAGCTGGTGAAGGATCTGTTTGACTATACCAGATATGATATCAACAAGGTGAAGGTCCGGAAGGAGATTCTGGATCTTAATCTTTTTGTGCCTCAGCTCGTGGATGAGTTTTATCCCATTTTCATGGAGAACCATCTGGTCTGCAAGACAGACTATTCCAAGGTGGCCCTGAATATAGAGGCCAATGGAGACCTGCTGGCCCGGGCCATAGGAAACCTCATTTCCAACGCAATCAAGTACGGGGCCGACGGCAAGCAGGTGGAGGTCCGTACAGGACAGAAAAATCAGATGGCCTATGTTTCCATTATCAATTACGGCAGGATCATCCCCAATGCAGACCTGGATAAAATATTTGAGAAGTTTTACAGAGTGGAGACATCCCGGTCCACCCAGACGGGAGGGACCGGACTCGGACTGGCCATAGCCAAGAATGTGGTCGGTCTGCATGATGGTAATATCTGGGCCAGCAGTGACGAGTCAGGGACCTGCTTCCAGATTGAACTGCCCCTGGTATCGTCTAAAAGAAAGAGTTAAGAACCGGTAAGGAGTACCATGATCAATAATCTGTTTCGGACATATAAGAAAATAATTATCGTGATTCTTGTCCTTCTCAGTGCGGCCATGTTTCTGTTTTACAGCTGCCATCGCAAAACCCAGGTGGAGGAGAACCCGATCCTGTGGGAAAAGGTGACAGAGGAGGGATCCAATGCATCGCTCTATCGGTTTGAGACGGACGAACTTGAGGGGACGGTGACTTTCGGGGCTTCCGGACTGATTCCCCGGGAAAAAATGGTTCCGGTTCTCCTGCAGGTCAGCTGTAAGAAGGACTCTTTTATCGGCGTGATGAAAATTACCCTGCCGGGACAGTCCGGCAGCGGAATCGATTACCAGGCGGCGGTCAGCTGCGTCAAAGGAGTGGTCACCAGGGTGGATCTGCAGGTTCCCTTCCTGGGCAGCCCTTCCTGCTTTGGCTTTGCCATTCATGATTCCTTCGGTCAGCAGGAGATTTCCCGTCCGGTCATACCTGACTGGGCGCTGCGGGGGAAGACCTTGTCGGAATCAGCAGAGACGGGGGATTATCTCTACATCGGTGTCGTCAGCGACAGGCCGGACAGACTCTCCTATCTTGATGGTCTGGAATGCAGCATAGGTGGAGAAAACAGGCAGCTTCGGGCAGTATTTTACAGTGTGGAAAATGCACCAAGAAAAACCGAAGAGCTGGGTGTTCTGAATGCAGTCCTGTTCGATGCCTCGGACACATCTAAGCTGGATGAGACCCAGAAAAACTGTCTGATGGAATATGTGTCCGACCGAGGAGGTATCCTGATACTGGCTCTTGGAAAATATCAGGAAAATGTTCTGTCCGGCTTTGGACAGCTTTTGGGAAATCTTCGGGCCGAAAGCAGGGATTCCGGACTTGTGTTCACAGACCGGTCCATCAATTCAGAAGATATCAGCCTGACCATGTCCAGCTTCACCACAGACGAAGATGACCTTTGGAAGGAACAGGAGTTTTCAAATCCTGAAGTCTGCTGGACCCGGCAGGAGGGCAGCGGATCAGTTTCCCTGATCAGTTTCAGTTTTCAGGATGGGGTATTTCTGCAATGGAGCAGCAGGGACCGGGTTTGTGCAGGCCTGCTGGGAAGCCTTTTGGAGAAATCCATTTCCCGGGAAGAGGAGGACAGTCTTTCTCTCTGGTATGTACAGAAGACTCTCTATGCTTTCCTGCACTCTCAGATGCCCAATGCTTTTTTCTACAGCTGCCTGTTCCTTATTTATCTTTTCCTTCTGGTGGTTTTTTCCTATTATTTCTTAAGAAGGAAGAAAAAGAGAGAATGGATCTGGGGGGTTGTCCCGCTTCTTTCCATTCTTT
>JBGUIF010000137.1:0-4551 GCA_045112755.1 Anaerobutyricum sp. | reverse complement strand
GATCTGTGCCGGGTGACCGGGGGAAGCTTTGCAGATCTTTGTAAAGAAAGTTGACAGTCATTACTCCTGAAAGATTTAAGGGGGGATTTCTGTGGCAGAAAACAGGCGTGTTCAAAAACATATCGTGGTCTTTCAGGACCAGGACGGACAGGTGCTGAAGACGGCCTTTGTATCCCATGGCCGGGCGGCAGAGCCGCCCCTGGTTCCGGAGAAGATCGGGGAGACAGACCACCATGAAATCCTGTTTCAGGGGTGGGACCATGATCTTTCGCAGGTTGCAGGCAATCTGGTTGCCCGTCCGGTTTACAGGGAGGTTCCCAAAAAGTACCTGATCATGTATGCCGGAGAGAAGGGACGGCTGCTGGGAACAGAGACCGTTTCCTACGGGGAGGACGCCGCCCAGCCTTATCATCCTCAAAAAGAAGGTACTGAGGAATTTGAGTACATTTTCTCCGGCTGGACAGAGGACCTTCATTCTGTGGACAGGGACATGATGGTCCGGCCGATCTTTGAAGAACGGCGCCGCCAGTTCCGGGTGCGTTTCTACCATGAGAACGGGAAACTTCTAAAGGCTGACAACGTCCTCTATGGCTATGGAGCCGAGGCCCCAAAGGATCCGGAAAAAGAGATGGATCCGACCTACTATTATACTTTTTCCGGCTGGAATAAGGACTATTCCGTGGTCACCGGGCCCATCAACGTCCGCGCGACCTTTGAGGCACATTTTCGGGAGTACAGACTGCGGTTCTTTGAGACGGCGCCCGGTCAGAAAGAAGAGAAACTGATTGAAGAACGGCAGCTCCATTACGGCGACCCTGTGGTTTTTCCGAATCTGGTACGCAAGGGTTATCTGTTGGAATGGAGCAGTCAGCCGGAGACCATCACGGAGGATCTGGACATCCATGCCAGCTGGGATTTTGCCAACCCCAAGGGCAAGCGGTGCAGCAGGGACGGCTCTGTCTATGAGGTGATCAACCCTTCCGTGACCGCCGGCAGTGTCAAACTGATTCAGTACCAGTCCAAGGCCAGGGAGATCAGCCTTTTAGGTAAGGTACTGCTGGGGGACTACTGGTATCGGGTCGAGGAGATTGACGAAAATGCTTTTTCTTCTTGTACTTTCATGAACACACTGAAGATTCCGGCAGAAGTCAGGATTATCAGAAAAAAAGCATTTTCCGGCTGCAGGGCACTGCAGACTCTCCAGCTGGGAGAGGGAGTCCGGGAGATTGGGGCTGAAATCTGCTCCCAGTGCCCGAGACTGAAGGAGATTCGGATTACAGGAAACAATCTGAAAAAGGTGAGCAGGGACGTCTGTGAAAAGATGGTCTCTCCGGTCCGCCTGCAGCTGCCTGAGAGGGGCAGGGAAAAACTCCGAAGTTTTTTCGAACGCTATCTGTCCATGGGGAAACTTTATATCCAATAAACCCTTTACAGGCGATGCCAGCACCCCACGCATAAAAATCAGGGTTGTCATACGAAAGCGGACCACAATCTGGAATTAAGGCAGGACATGAGAGTTCCTGCCTTTTTTATGAATGCGGCCTCTGCTTTAAAGCGGCAGCATTTCCTTTTTTCGTGACCTTTTGTAAAAAGTGTGTTAAAATAGTAAAACAGATTCAGATTTCTGGGTTTGTCCCAGGATTCGATTCTGCGGGAGAGAAAAATAAAGGAGATTTGGTAACAAAGAAATGGAAGTTATGTCTGGATTTTTTTTCAACAACAAAGCGGGCTTTCTTCTGAGGAGCCTGCTTGTACTCAGCTTTGTAGTTTTATTTGCATCCATGCCGGCATATGCCGCCGGGAAGACGGACTTTTGTCATGAGGAAGACCTGTCAAAAAGTATGAAGGCCTTCTTTGTACCCCAGAGAGGATTCCTGAAGAGAACTTCCCAGGGAGTCTGCGTGGCCGGCCGTTACGTAATCTATACCAGGTACAGCAGTGATGATGATACCACCAGCTATGTCCTTCTTGATAAGGAAAAGGGAACGGTGGCTTCCCACTATGATTTCCATACCGGCCACAGCAATTCGCTGACCTACAATACCGAGACCGGCAAAGTCGTTACGGTAAGCAGCGGCCACGCCTATGTGTTCAGTCTTGAGGGCAGCAGCCTCAGACTGCTGGCTGATCTGCGGACCCCGAGAAATTTCTGCAAAATTGCTTACGTCGCCAAAAAAGGCGGCTATTATCTGGGAACCGGCAATGCGATTTATTTCAGCAGAGACCTGAAAAAATATTCCAAGGTCTTTAATGTGCCCCAGGTCGCCGTGAATCAGGGGATGGCCTGTGACGGGAGCTACATTTATATTAACTGGTACAGATACCGGAACAATCAGATCTGGAAATACACCCTCAACGGTCAGTATGTGGGGAAATACACTTTGGTTTCCTCTCTTTACTGTGAGATAGAAGAGGTTGACTTTGACCGGGGAAGGATGTATGTTAATATCGTTAACAGCGAAGCCAATGGAATTTATGTCTGTGATACTGAACATGCAGTACAGTCATGGCACACAGAGAAAGAAGCCAACTGCGGCGAAGAAGGATTGGAGACATCCGTCTGCACCCGCTGCAGCAGGAGGATAAAAAGGAAGACTCCGATTGTGGGGAACCATGAGATCTCCGGATGGACAGTCCTGAAGGCGCCAAACTGTGAGGAGGAAGGCATCAAAGCCCGAGTCTGCAGAAAGTGCCGTCAGGTGATAGAAAAGCAGGTTGTTCCCTGCAGCGGCCATAGTTTCGGACGTTGGAGGGTTATAAAGAAAGCGTCAGTCCATTCAAATGGTACCATGGAGCGGATCTGTGAGCTGTGCCGCAAGGTGGAGACGAAAACAGTACCTGCCGGAAAATAGGTGAGAAGAATAGTATGAAAAGAAAAACTGCTTACATGATGTCGATGCTTATGACAACGGTGATGCTTATTACAGCATCCCTCACTATGACAACAACTGTCTGTGCATTTCAGCCTGCCGGCGGAAGACCCGCAGCTGCGCCTGCTCCGGGAAAGACTCAACAGGCGAAACCTGCCCCGGGAAAGACTCAACAAGCGAAACCTGCTCCGAAAAAGACTCAACAGGCGAAACCTGCCCCGGGAAAGACTCAACAGGCACAGCCTGCCCTGCCTCAGGCAGTAAAGGGAAAACCACCGGTACGGAATATTCCGAAAAAGAATACAACTGCAGTTACCAGTGCCTCTTCTTCTGGTAAAAATGATAATTTACAGACAACGATCTCTGAATCCTACGGGGCTCATGCTATGGGTATGGATAAGCTTAAACTTTTTGCCAGGGCTTATCATGTGACCAGACAGGTCAAAGTGGGGGTGCTGGATACATCTATTGTGACAGAGCATCAGTTTTTCAGCGGCCGTGTTGTGAAGAACCGTCTGGGAATCACCGGCGGAAGCAAATGGCACGGGACAATCTGCGCGGGTGTCATTGCAGACTGCACTCCCAGGAGTGTCAGGATCTACGGTTACAAGGTCAATACTAAGAGGCCCGTGACCATTGTCAAAGCCCTGCAGCAGGCGATTCATGATGGCGTCCAGGTCATCAGTATGAGCATTGCCATAGACGGTAGGAATCGGTATGTTCCTCAGATTGAGAAACTGCTTGAGCAGGCGTATAAGCGTAATATTGTTCTGGTGGCCGCTGCTGCCAACAACAGAAAGAATATGAGAAGAGTTTACCCGGCCTGCAGTCAGTATACTTTTGCGGTCTCCGCTCTGAGGCAGGATAACTCCAGACCTGCTTCAATCAAATATATGCGGTTTGACAAAAGATATTCGAATTTTGGCAACGGGGTTTCCTTCAGTGCTCCGGGAACAGATATTCATACTGCCACAAACAGCGCTGTAAACAGATGCGCTTACGCGTCAGGCACATCCATGGCGACGCCGCATATTGCCTCCTGTTTTGCCTATCTCAAGATGTTCTATCCGGGGAAATCCAACATGCAGCTCTTTAAGATTCTCAAGGGTTATTGTGTGGATTTAGGCAGCTCAGGTTTTGACAATTACTATGGCTGGGGGGTTCCCTATATCAAGAATCTTGTGAATGATTACCGGCATCAGTTTGACAGGAAACAGGTAATTGTCACCAGCGTGAAAAAAAGCGGAGATGAGCTGCGGGTAAAAGTGAGAGGAATCAAGGGAGCGTCCTACACTCTTTATCAGAGAAAAGCCAAAAATGACAGAAGAGGATGGCGGAAGATCAAGACCATCAGAAAAGGGGAAAAGATTCAGGTTTCAGTGGATAAAAGAACCCAGTATGAGTATATTGTTTTGATGCGGAGCGGTAAATATCTTTACCTGTCTGATTATTTCAGGAAATAGATGATGGCTTAGAAATGAATATTATAATGAATATTATTATGAAGCGGTCCGGTCTGCACCGGACCCTTGTTTTTTCTCAAAAATATTCCAAAAAGGTGTTGACGATTCATTTGATTCGTGCTAGAATACATTTCGTTGCGCAGGAAACGGCAGGATAGAGATTTGAAGAGATCAGCCGCTGCGACCTGTGTACCTGATTAATCGCGCTGCGGATTTGA
>JBGUIF010000136.1:0-13051 GCA_045112755.1 Anaerobutyricum sp. | reverse complement strand
CATGGGAAAAGTGAACCAGTGGTACAAACTGAAACAGAGAGACATGCTGAATGCGGGGGATGAACTGCCGCCTATGGAGACCATCACTATGGAACAGTACAAGCAGACCGGAGCGATGTCTGAAGAAGCCTATATGAATACGGCAGATGAGGAGATCAAAAGGGCAGTCACTAAATATGAAGGAAAGGAAAAGGGAGAAGCAGAAAAACTCCTTCAGGAGAAGGAAAACCAGACCGGCAAAGAGAACACATCGAAATATATCGATCATGTAAATGATCCGGATTTCATTCCCGTCATGATCAACAAAGAAGCCCTGATCGACCAGTCAGTTGTTTCTACTGAAATGAGAGATCGGTTTGCAGAACGAGGTTTTTTCTGCTGCAGGATCCCCGGGACATGGGAAAAAGGTGATCAGCAGGAACACATCCTGATGGTTCCTCTGCAGCATGTCTTTGAAGCAGATGGCGGAAAGACATACATAGCCTTTCTGGATAAAAAGCATTTGCCCTTTACCCTTCATGCCGGAGACGGAAAACCGGCTACCGAATACTTTGGCATGTCTACACCGGATCTGGCCAAACAGTTTTTCCAGGAAATCGAGGAAGCAGAGCTTACACCGGAACGAGTCGTGGATCCGGCAAAGAGCCTGGCAGAGACTGTTACCGTACACATCAAACAGCCGACTCCACCGATTAAGGTCCGGTAAGGAAATAACACATCTAATAAAGTGCTTTTCTTGGGAGATGCTATTCTGGGAGAGTTTCCTAGCTGGAAGATGGATAGAAAAAAAGTGAAAGGTCTAATCCAGGTAATTGAAAAGATGGATATTAATCATTGTATTATCGGCCACTGGAATCCGGCTTCCAAGGAAGAAATATTGTCGGAATTAAAGGGATCCTTATAAGAAACCATTGAAAGTGGGGACTTATGTACTGATATGCTTGATATGAAAAGAGTCCGTACAGAGTTCGATCGTTATCTTGATGGGTTTAAACAATGAAATCAGGAGTTCAGGACGACTTCAACCGATTTTAAAAATGCATTGCTTTTGTCAGTACAATCGCTTATAATACTCTTGAACAGATTTATGGTTTTCAAAACTTCATTCAGGAGATGATGAGATATGGCAAAAACAGCAAATTTATATGCAAGGATAGAACCGGATGTAAAAGAGCAGGCTGAGAGTATTCTTACTGCTTTAGGAATTCCGGCTTCCAATGCGATCAATATGTTCTATAAGCAGATCATTCTTCAGAGGGGGCTGCCTTTTGAAGTGAAGTTGCCTGTGGTAAGACCACTTGATGCCAGTTTGCTCACGGATGCGCAGATGGATGCTGAGCTGGAAAAGGGATATGCCGATATGCAGGCTGGAAGAACCAAGTCTGTGAAGTCTGCATTTGCTGATATCCGAAAGGATTATGGCTTATGATGTTTGATGTGCAGATTTCCGAGCAGGCTGACAGGGACTTAAGGGATATTTTTGAGTATATAGCTTTTGAGCTTTTGGCACCGGAAAATGCTGCCGGACAGTTGGATCGGCTGGAGGATGCAATCAGCAAGCTTGACAATATGCCGGAGAAGTTCCGAAGATATGAAAGGGAGCCTTGGAAAAGCAGAGGTCTCAGAGTTTTCCCTGTTGATAACTATCTGGTGTTCTATATCCCGGATATGGAAAAGCAGATTGTTACAGTCATTCGAGTGATGTATGGCGGAAGAGATGTCGATAAGGAACTGAAACGCCACACACATTATGAAGAATAAGGCTTTCCTCATCGGAATATATAGTCTGTGTGTCGCCATCAAGACCGTTTACTGAATACAGTAGATGGTCTTTTTCTTTTGGGGAGGTGGAACTGTAATTGAATGTCAGAAAAAAGATACCCTGGGGATTACTATACTTGATGTTGGTTTTTATGTTGGTTGGAGCATACTTTATGTCGGGTCTCTTTACATTTCCAGATATCAATATGTTGAATTACGGAGAAAAACTGGAATATATAATATTACACCCGCTCCATCTTTGGTGGAATGAGAAGACGCCTGTTACCATGGGAATCGCTATTATCCTATGGTTAATGGGCGTTTCTTATTTCCTCACATATTACCGCAATTATCATTTTGATGCAGAGCATGGAACTGCGGACTGGGGTGATGTTCGGCTGATGGTGAAAAAGCTGGAGGATCCGGATCCTATAAGAAACACCATTGTCAGCAAAAATGTAAAAATTGGTTTCGATGCATTATCCAACATGAACATGCTCATCATGGGGGGATCCGGCTCCGGTAAAACAACCGGGATCGTGATCCCTAATATTCTGCTTGGAAACTGTACCAATGTGATAATGGATATCAAAGGGGATCTGCTCAAGAAATACGGCAACTATCTTAAGCAGTATGGCATTGTGGTAAAATCCCTGAACTTGAAAAATCCCTTAGAATCCGATCGATATAACCCTTTTCTTTATATTCAGAACTATTCGGATCTGATTGGCCTGATCACCAATATCCAGAATTCTGTCACGCCACCCGATGCCCAGAAAGGGGACCCTTTCTGGTCGGATGGATGCGGCCTTTACCTGCAGTCCATGTTTGAATACGAATGGCTGGAATCCCGCAGGGAAGGACGGAAAGCATCCATGAACAACATATTGAAGCTTGTAAATATGGAGTCAAAGAAAGTCAAAGTGAGGAATGAGGAGACGGAAGAGTTGGAGGAGATCACAGAGCTCCAGAAGTTCATGAATGAGCTGGCAGAAGAGAGAGGGATCGATTATCCGCCGGTCCGGGACTATCGTAAGCTGAAAGAAGGGGCAACAGAAACAGTAAGATCGATCATAATTATGATCAACGCACAGCTGAGACTCTGTGAACTTCCTGAGATCAAAAGGATCTTTGAGGATGATGATATCGACCTTCCTTCCCTGGGTATGGGAGTGGGTAAAACTCAGAAGAAAACAGCACTATTCCTGGTTATGCGTTCGGGAGATACATCCTACAATCTTTTTATTAATATGATGTTTACCCAGGCATTCAGAATCCTGCGTGACCTTGCGGATAACGTGTGTCCGGGCGGTAAACTGCCCATTCATGTAAGATTCATCATTGATGAATTTTATGCGGGACCTAAGCCTGCGGACGCGGAGATGCTGCTCGGGGAGATCCGATCCAGGAATATCTCCATGGTGCCGATCCTGCAGGACGTTTCCCAGCTGAAGACCCTGTTTCCTCAGGACAAATGGGAGATCTTTTCATCCAACTGTGCTGCGGTAGTTTATCTCGGTTCCGGTCCGACGGCCTATACGACCCATAAATGGATCTCGGATATGCTTGGTGAGATGACCATTGATACCAGGTCGGAAAGCATTTCCCAGGGAAAGACCGGCTCCTCCAGCCTGCAGAATTCCAAGGCCGGTATGAAGCTGATGACACCGGAACAGGTCCGTGAAATGCCAAACCGGGACTGCATTCTTCTGATCGAAGGGATGCGGCCAATCTATGACCGGAAGAACCGTCCTTTTGCGACAGAGGTCTGGAAAGAGGCCGAAGCGGCAGCTGGAGAAAAAGGGTATGTACACCCGGTCCGTGTTATCCACGATAAGGAGAAAGATGTATACAAAACAGTGGACTGTGAACAGAAGATCATCATGGTGGACAAAGAGGAGGAATCCTTCTACCGAAATGCAGCCAGGACGGACAGCAGTATTCATTTCTTTGATCTGGATGACGAGGAATTTCTGTATCTGAACTGGGATGAAGCAAGTCCGCCAAATCAGGAGGAATTGGAGAAGATCGTAAAGGAATCCAGGAAAAGAGATGTGTCTGCCTGGAAAGAACCAGATGATGTGATACGGAAAGACAAAGAAGAAAAACAGGACTACTCCCGCGAGATGGATCTGACGGGGACAATCTCTGATTGCCTAAGAAGATATGCCGCCAGGTTCTCTGAAGAAAAAGTGAATATCATCCTGCAGTGTATGGAGGATGGGTTGGAGGAAAAGCAGATCAAAAGGCTCTTTTTTATAGATGATGAAAAAACTATGGAGATGTTCAGAAGGATATATGTTACTGCAAGACGTTAAAGCATAGGCATCGGTATTAGAAAGAGGGAGGGAGAAGGATGTCAGAGAATAATAATAAGGCAGTTCCTATATGGCAGAAGATGGCTCTGACGATTGAAGAGGCTGCTGCTTATAGCAATATAGGGATCAACAGGATCAGAGATTTGTGTGATGATCCGGGATGTTCTTTTGTATTGTTTGTCGGAAGAAAGAAGTTGATTAAGCGAAAGGCATTTGAAGAATATATCAACCGGCGTTATGAAATATGATTTGGAGAGAATGGGGTAAGTATGGTACAATCGTACCAGATACTTACCCTTTTTCGCTTTGGAAAGGGGTATTATATGGGAGTTGATTTAAGAGGGAGAGAATTAGGCAAAGGAATAACACAGAGAAAAGATGGCAGGTACTTCGCCAGGTATACGGATCGTTTTGGTGCTAGAAAGAGCATTTATGCATCGAATCTAAAAGAGATCAAGCGCAAACTGGCTGATGCAGAGTATGAAGATCGTAAATGCATGAATGTCGTTGACGAAAAGACGACTCTTGATGAATGGTATCATAAATGGATGAATGTCTATAAGATACCCAACATCAGGCAGAATACACGAAGGCATTACGCCCATATATACAGCAAACACATCTTACCTGTTCTCGGGACACTGAAGCTCAATAAGATCACAAGGATACATATCCAGAGTCTGATCAACAATCTCAAAGCCGATGGCTACCAGTGGGAAACGCAGAATAAAGTTCGTGTACTTCTGGGCGATATGTTTAACTGTGCACTGGCAGATCAGTTTGTTCTCAGGAATCCTTGCAGAGGCGTCAAGTGTGTCAGTAAAAGACCGGATAATGAGCCACGTTTTTTATCAAGAGATGAACAGGCATTATTCTTCGAATGCTGTGCGGGCAGATGGTATGATAATCTCTTTAACGTCGCCATCAATACCGGACTTCGGCCGGGTGAACTGGCGGCCCTTACGTGGGATAATATCGATCTCAGAAATATGGTTATCTGCGTAAAGCATACACTTGTTTATCAGAAGTTTGAAGGTGACAGCCATAAAACGTATCATCTTGAGGATACCAAGACAACCAAAAGTACCAGGAACGTGCCGATCAATGATGACTGCCTCAAATATCTGAAAAGACAGTATCTGCAGAAAGGGATTCTTTCCAGGAAGACAATGGGAGACTCTGTGTACAGTGACAGACTGTTCGTAACCAGGAGAAATAATCCGATCAATGGAACAGATTATTCTCATGCGATCAGAGAGATTTTGAGAGATATCAATGAAATGCTGGATCCGCTTGAACAGATCGAAGACTTTTCAGGACATACCTTCAGGCATACCTTTGCCACCCGATGCATCGAATCAGGTGTTAAACCCAAAACCCTTCAGATCCTGTTAGGACATGCGAATATCAATACGACCATGGATATGTATGTTCATGTAGACGAAGAGTTCAAACATGAACAGATGAAGCTGGTAGAGAATAATTTCTCCCCATGGGACAGCATTTCCGAAGGATTTGAAAGGGAAAAGAAATTAGTTAACTTCCGATAACTAAATGTTATAATATCCCTTCAAAGTGGTGTCAAAATGGTGTCAATTCCATTTTTTACCAATCCCAAATATGGCTTATTTAAAGGCTCTAAGAGGTATCCGTGGTGTAAGCCCTCTTTTTTATTACGTGTATCAGGTAACCCCGTATATCCGGGAGAACATCAAAGATATGCCGTGAGCCAATACCCGCATGGGATATTCAAAAATAGTATGTTTGTTTTACAAAGTCCTCAGTTATTTTGGCTGGGGACTTTTTGTGATGGAAATAGAAATTTCTTCCTCGTCAGCCTTTTGTTCTATGTTAAAATAATTCTGTAAGCTGCAGTAAAAAAGGGAGAAATGTTATGAAAAGACTATTATTGAATGTATTTATACTTACGGGCTGTTTTATGTCCGCTCTGTTTTGGAAACATGCATCTGTAAATTCTTTTGCCGCGATGACCAGGATCAATGATTATAAAAATGAGTCAGAGGTGGAAAAAGCGAAAAAAGAATTGTACAAGGATTATTTAAAAAAGATAAAAAATCAGAAAAAAGAATTAGAGTCGGGGAAGATTACGCTCAATGGTCAGACAATGAAATTCAGCATGAAAATAATCGGTGACCCCGATAAAAATGGATATCCCCTGTACTTTGGACTTCGCGGCGGCGGGGTGGAGGATGATATTAACGCAGAAAAGCAGTATAAATTAATGCAGAACTATTATTCCTGCAATATAAAGAAAGGCATATACATAGTTACACAGCCGGTTGATGCCTGTTGGAATGAACATTACCTTCCGGAAATGTTTCCGTTTTATGATCGCTTGATCGAAGATACTATTGCTTTTTGTGATGTTGATCCCAATAGAGTGTATTTTATGGGGTTTTCCTCCGGCGGCGACGGCGTGTTTGGTATTGCGCCGATAATTGCAGACAGGCTGGCAGCCGTGAATTCGTCGGCAGGATGTCCTCATGTCTATAATCTTGGAAGTATGTATCGTTTGCCCATATGTTTACAGGTTGGTGAGAACGATTCCGCTCATGATCGGAATACTTTAGTGCCGGAATATGGTGAGCTTCTTGACAAATACGCAAAACAGTACGGAGGCGGATACATTCATGAAGTGTTCATTCATAAGGGTGGCAATCACAATAACTGGGATGATATCTATGATAAACCACAACCTGTTTATACGGGTGATCAGGCTGCAGTATGGCTGAAAGACAGATCATCAGCAAAGGCTGTTGAGAGGAATACCAGTGCCCCGGAATGGGTCAGCAGATATACCCGCGATCCTCTGCCTGAAAAACTGGTGTGGGAGCAAAAAGAAAGGGCGTATCTCAGAAAGACACAGGCATTTTATTGGCTTGACTGTGACAACGTGCTTTATTCGAAAACTCCCATCACAGCATCTTATGATCGATCCAGGAACGCGATAAATATTGCAAAATGCAGTGCAAAATCGGGAGTGCTGAAAGTGTATCTCAATCCCCGGATGGTGGATGTATTTAAGAACGTGACAGTAAACTATGGTAATTATTCTGTGATATTGCGGCCGTACGTATCAAAAAAAGTTATGCAGTATACGCTGGAAGCCAGAGGCGATAAAAACTATATTTTTACTTCCGAAATAGATATTATCTTTAATAACACAGACAGACCAAAGATCGTGGTGGTAGGTGATCCCTATTCGTCTTCTAAGTCAGACATTGAAAAAAAAGACAGTGATAAATCAAAGACAGAGGGTGAGGGCAAGCCAAATGACCAGGATGAGGCGGATTCATTACTCCAATGGGACAAAGACGGACTTTTTCTTGTGGACAATCGTCTGTTTGACATCTCCTATGCGGAACTTAAAAAAATGTTGGGAGACAATATTTCCAAACCACAGGAATGGGATTATTGGGGCAAAGGTTTGAGATGGTCATATATGAATCCGCCTGACAAGGATAAACTGTCTGTAATATTCATGTACCAACACGGAAAAACAGTGATAATATACAGTGAAGAAGCCGGTGAAATCCCAGATGAACTGATCATCGCAGCCAGAAAAAAATATGGCAGGGAAACTCAGGCTGTCACCCATAATGGTCTTTGTACATTTACTATTGATAACAATTTTTATGACAAACTGAGCCATATCCGGCAGATGTACACTTACTACAAATATAAGAAATGATTTGTAGTGAGTATTTATGAAATAACAAGGTTATATTCAGGATGATTCCGATGGAATTCGGGTATTAGTTTTAATTTTAATAGAAAGGTATTTGTATAGGAGATGGATGTTGCCAAGATTTTGACTGCCTTTGATGATATCTTGTATACCTGGCTGCTGATCTATATGCTGGCCGGAGCAGGAATCTATTTTTCCATGCGGACGAGATTTGTCCAGGTCCGCAGATTCAGAGAAGCTTTGAGATGTATGCTGGAAAAGAAAGATGATGATAAAGGGGTTTCCTCTTTTCAGGCCCTGATGATCGCCACGGCTTCCCGTGTGGGAACAGGGAATATGGCAGGAGTCGCCACAGCGATCATCACAGGAGGACCGGGTGCGGCCCTGTGGATGTGGATCATGGCCGTTCTGGGCTCATCTTCTGCTTTTATAGAGAGTACTCTGGCCCAGATTTATAAGAAAAAAGAGGGAGACAGTTTTAAGGGAGGACCGGCTTATTATATTGAGAGAGCCCTCAACGCCAGATGGCTGGGCGTCATTTTTGCCATCTCCCTTATCGCCACATTTGCTTTCGGCTTTAACGGCCTCCAGGCCTACAATATTGTTTCTTCCTTTGAAGTCTACGGTGATAAGCTGGATCTGAAGACCGTTACCATTGTTGTCGGAGCTGCGCTCGCTGTTCTGGCTCTGTATATGTTTTTTGCGGGGGATGTCATCGGTAAAGTATCCTCGGTTCTGGTTCCTGTTATGGCAGGTCTTTACATTGCAGTGGGGCTTTTCAGCATCGTGACCAATTTCCACAGATTACCTGAAGTATTTCATATTATTGTGAAAGATGCTTTTAACTTCCGGTCTATTTTTGGAGGCTTCACCGGGTCCTGTATGGTTCTGGGAATCAAGCGCGGCCTTTTTTCCAATGAGGCTGGTATGGGATCTGCTCCCAATGCCAGTGCTTCTGCCAGTGTATCCCACCCGGCAAAGCAGGGCCTTGCCCAGATTATTTCGGTCTATATCGACACACTTTTAATCTGCTCCACGACGGTCTTCCTGATTCTCCTGACCGGCCCCTGGGAGGGAACCGAGTATAATGGAATTCCCCTCCTGCAGCAGTGCGTCAGCAAGGTCATTGGCCCCATAGGGATCCATTTCGTCACACTGATCGTCTGCTTATTTGCATTTACCTCTATTTTGGGCAACTACTTTTATGCGGAAGCCAATATCCTTTTTATCACCAATAACAAATGGGTTCTGTACGCTTTCCGAATTGCGGCGGCCCTAATGCTCTTTTTCGGAGCCGGCAATAATATGGACATAGCCTGGAGTCTGGCTGACATCACCATGGGTCTGGAAGCTGTGGTAAATATCGTTGCCATCTTCCTTTTAAGCCACATAGCCATTGATTGTCTGAAGGATTATGAAAAACAGAAAAAACAGGGGAAGGATCCGGTATTTTTTGAGGGAAATATCGGCCTGACCAATACGGATGTCTGGAAGAAACCGTGACCTCGTGAACCAGGATTTATGATTATTGCCTCAGTGAATGATGAACGGAGGAAGATATGGATTTATCAAAATATGAGAAAAAGCACGTCCGTCTCAAGGACATATATGGACAAACCTTCACTGGTCTTGCCAGTTATGGGAATCATGACTTTTTAATGTGTGAGTACGGTGGAGAAGAAGATGGTATTTTCATTGAAAATTATCTCATTTACCATTCGCAGATTGCATCCATAGAGGAGATGGAAGTCCATGGTACCGCGGAATTATGGACGGAACATTTGATCCTGCGCAGGTATCGTCCGGAAGACGCGGAGCCGCTCTGCCAGTATCTGGGGACAGACCCGGAGATGTATCAGTACTCCGGTTGGAATCCCTACGAGACTTTAGCCAAGGCGCAGGAGTCTGTGGGTAAGTTTATCGACAGCTATGATGACCGTCATTCCTACTCCTGGGTGATGGATGTTGATGATGTTGTGGTTGGTACGATCGGTGCCTATGACTACAGGGACAACCGGATCGAGGTGGGTTTCAGTGTGGTAAAAGGCTGGCAGGGGCGGGGGTTCGCCACAGAGGCACTAAAGAAAGTACTGGAATATCTGACGGAAAATGAAGGAATCCCCCTTGTGACTGCCTGGTGTGCTTCGGAGAATGTCGGTTCACAGAGGGTGCTTGAAAAGGCGGGAATGCAGTATGTTCGCACGGAGAAGAACAGTCTTACTGTCGGTGACAAAACATACGACATAAGGATATACGAATATCATTGGGATTCACAATAATCGTTACAAAGTTGAAGTCTTAGGGAAAAGCTTTTGCGCTCTAAAATCATGAAGAAAAAGAAGATAATTGATAAAGTAAAGATAAAGGAGTAAAAATATGATTTATAATCAATTTCAGGACATGAAGCTTTCTGCTCTTGGCATGGGAAACATGAGGCTGCCTGTAGTGGACGGAAATGACAGCTGTATCGATGTCGAAACCACAAAACAGATGCTTGCAGCCTGCATGGAGTCCGGCATCAACTATTATGATACTGCCTATGGCTATCACGGAGGTCAGTCTGAGCTGGTAGTCGGCGAACTGATGCAGGCTTATCAAAGAGACAGTTTTTACCTCGCCTCCAAGTTTCCGGGTTATGATGCATCTAACTGGTCAAAGGTAAGTGAGATCTTTGAGGAACAGTTGAAGAAATGTCAGGTGGAATACTTTGATTTTTATCTCTTCCATAATGTCTGTGAGATGAATGTGGATGCATATCTGGATCCGAAGTACGGTATCTATGATTATCTGATGGAGCAGAAGAAAAACGGACGTATCCGCCATCTGGGCTTTTCCACTCATGGTGATATCGCATGTATGACCAAATTCCTGGAAGCCTACGGCAAGGATATGGAGTTCTGCCAGATCGAGCTGAACTACTTTGATTACAAGTTCCAGGACGCGAAGGGCAAGCTTGCCCTTCTTGAAAAATGGAATATTCCTGTATGGGTCATGGAGCCTGTCAGGGGCGGCCAGCTGGCATCTCTTACCGAAGATGCGGAGGCAAGGCTTAAGGCGGCAAGACCGGAGGAAGACATTCCTGCATGGGCATTCCGTTTCCTGCAGTCTCTTCCGAACGTGACTATGACGCTTTCCGGTATGTCCAACATGGAACAGCTTCAGGCAAATATCAAGACCTATGAAGAAAACAAACCACTGAACGAAGAAGAAATGAAACTGATTCTCGACATCGCGGATGAAATGATTGCAAGAACGACTGTACCTTGCACCGGCTGTCATTACTGCGTAACGAAATGTCCGAAGAAACTGGACATTCCGTTCCTGCTGAAGCTTTACAATGAAGCAATGGTAGCTGGATCCGGGAACTTTATCGCACCCATGGCGCTTTCTTCTCTTGATGCAGACAAGCAGCCCGAATGCTGTATCAATTGTCACAGTTGTGAGAAGGTTTGCCCGCAGACCATTCACATTCCTGAAGAGCTTGCAAAATTTGCAAAGAAAATGGGACGATAAGAGCCCCTACTTAAAATGAAAAAA
Source organism: Anaerobutyricum sp. (assembly GCA_045112755.1). Lineage (GTDB taxonomy): Bacteria > Bacillota > Clostridia > Lachnospirales > Lachnospiraceae > Anaerobutyricum. The sequence continues at coordinate 1,726 of JBGUIF010000136.1, read as the reverse complement.
CCAAAACAGAAGGTTTCAGAATCAGTGTGTCAATAAACAAATAATACCGAGTACTGTGGGATGATCCTCATAGTACTCGGTATTTCATCCGAATAAGCAGTTTTTTTCTGATTAACGTAAATCTGAATTGTGCCATTTGCAATTTATGATGCTTTTTCATTTATGACAGGGTCGCCTGCCGGGAGACGCCTCAGTGAAAGCAGTATGATATGATGATACTATCATAAAGCAAAGCAGCTGATTTTCACGAGAAAGGAGTGATATCAATGAAAAAGAATATATGGTTTGATGGTATTATGGGTTTGGTGGTTGGTGATGCACTGGGATGTCCGGTTCAGTTCCTGAGCAGAGACAGGATCAGAGAAAGAGGACCGGTTACCGGAATGGAAGGTTACGGAACCTACAATATGCCGGAAGGAACCTGGACAGATGACTCCAGTATGGCTTTGGCTGCCATGGACAGTATTATTCATAGAAAAGGGATTGACCCTGAGGATATTATGAAGCGTTTCATGAGATGGGAGTTTGAAGGAGCCTACACCCCCTTTGGAGAGGCATTTGACCAGGGTATGACCTGCACCGAAGCAATCTACAGCTTCAGGGACAGCGGTGATTACAGAACCTGTGGAAAGACCGGTGAGTACGCCAATGGAAATGGTGCTCTGATGCGGATCCTGCCGGTGTGTCTGTACTATATTGATATGAATAACAGGGGATCATCCGGACAGGAGATGGAGGTTTGCAGCAATCTTTCCGGACAGGAAGCGGAGGATCACGCTGATCTTTACAAGACAAACGCTGAAAGCAAAGACAGGGAAGCCATTCAGGGAATCCATCTGGTCAGCGGACTTACCCACAATCATCTCAGAAGCCAGATGGCATGCGGCTTATATTACTTCCTGGCAAAAGAGATTCTCAAGGGAGACGGTGCCAGCCTGAAAGAATGTCTGCAGCGGGGAATGGATGCCGGGCTTGACTATTATCGGCAGGATACGAAGAATCATAAGGAGATGGCACATTACAGGAGGCTTGCAGACCTTGATCAGTTCGCAGGGCTTCCTGAAGATAAGATTCGTTCCTCAGGCTATGTTGTGGATTCTCTGGAGGCAGCCATCTGGTGTCTGCTGACGACGGATACCTTTGCTGACGGTCTTCTTAAAGCTGTCAATCTGGGCCTTGATACCGATACCGTGGCGGCCATCGCCGGAGGCCTGGCAGGGCTCTACTATGGCTATGAGAACATCCCGGCAGAGTGGCTGGCTGTGATCCAGAAAAGAGACTACGTGGAAGAAATGTGCCGGAAATGTAATGATATTCTGCGAGATAAAGAAAATGCGCAAAAGGGGGAAAGACGAATGACCATGACATTTAAAAAGGCTGAGAAAATGGCGAGAGGGCTGAAGGAAAACATTGATTTCTGTCAGGAATATGAGGACGCATTTATCTTCTCAAAGAAGGATGAGTTCAATATTGGAGGAGATGGACCGGTGGTGATCCTGAAAGAAAGCGGTGAGGCAATCAACATGACCGGCTATTGTGACAGCTCGAAGGCAGCACTGATTCGGGAGATCGACCTGTAAAGGAATGGAAATAGGCTGCCGCTTTAAAGCGGCTGCCACGTTAACTTAAAAGAAAAGGATCCCCATGTCCTGTGTTGTGTCAGTTGTTGGCATCTGTTCGTCTGATGACGGACTGAGATCAGTCCGTCCCAGAACGCACAGACACC
>JBGUIF010000135.1:0-6559 GCA_045112755.1 Anaerobutyricum sp. | reverse complement strand
GGGAGACGATCGATCCGATATCCTATGAAGCATCAACAAATAGTGGCGGAGATTATCTCACTGTTGCAAACCCGTACATGACGGCCGACATCTTTGCTGTGATGAAGCTGAACGTCCTTGATTATACTTACCGTCCCGGCAGCGCGATATTCCTTGGAGATCCAAGGATAGACCCAGTGGACGCGTTGGAGTTGGAGGACTCAAATGAAGATACCTACTTCTTCCCATGCACACACTTGGTCATGGATTATGACGGAGGCCTTACCTGTACCCTGACAACACCCGGAGTCACGTCCTCAGATGCTGCTGCGGTGGGTCCGATGGGCCAGAGGCTTGAGCGGATGGCAGTATCTTTAATACTTGCTGAGAACCTCATAGCAAGGAAACTGACTGCAGCACAGGCAGACTTAAGGTATGCCAAGATCGACTTTGCCAATATCAGCGTGGCAGCTGTCCAGAGCCTGTATACCAATTTTGGTGTAGTCACCAATATCCAGATTGTAGACGGTAAGATTACAGGAGAGCTGGATGCGGTTACGGTAAACGGTGACCTGATTACTGCCCATACCATCGTGGCTGACAGGATCATCTTTACCGGAACGGACGGTATGTACTACGCTCTTAATGCCAACGGAGCCGGAGGCCTGACCCCGCAGGAGCTGGAAGACATCAAATACCAGAGCGCCTTGGACGGGTCGAACCTTGTGGCAAATTCCGTAACAGCAGATCAGATCAATGTAACAAACCTATTCGCCCAGGACATTCAGTTCACTGGCCGCCTGCGTTCTGTCAAAGCGGCAGCAGATGACAACTCTGAGGGTGTCTTCATCGGTTTCGAACAGAATGCCAATGCAGCATCTTTTGGTGTCGGATCCAATACAGGAAACCATGTGTGGTATAAAGACGGCATAGTTGATATCCAGGCCGAATCCTTAACCTTCACATCCGGCATGGATGCGGAAGAAAGCATAACATCGGCGCAGGAGTCAGGAATGGCCAACGCGAGCGAGATCAGCAGGCTTGCCGAACAGGCTGCACAGATCCAGCAGCTTTTTGACCAGATCCAGCTGTGGGTATCATCCATAGCGAATAAGACTGCATGGACGAACGGTCAGGACATCTCAGCCTATGAGACGGATGTCCCGCCGACCCTGGACAACTACCCCGCGGCGGAGGAGTTCTGGATATGGCCGATCTGTAACACGAATATCTACTGTTCCGATACCCTTATCTGTGGAACCAATAATTATGCCGCGCATTTACATGACATTGCAGCCTGCAGGAACGAAAACAAGTATTACATCTTTGACCAGGACACCACTCAGGCTTACTATTGGCGGGAGCTGACAGAATCAGAGTACCGGTCCCTGTCAAACATGTATTCGGCGATCGATATCGAGGCTGAGGGGATAAAGATAAGGTCAGTACTGAACACTGTTGAAACCCTTTTATCCCTTACACCAGACGGAGTCGTAGTGACTCCCGGCAAGCTCTTATGCTGTTAAGAAAGGAAGATGACTATGGCATATACAAGAACTAACTGGGTTTCAGGAGAAACACCCCTTTCAGCAAGTAATTTCAACAATATTGAGGATGGCATTGAGGAGTTAAATAGCAATAAAATCAACGGTGTAACAACAGGAAGGAACGTTGCAATTACAGCAACAGCCGAAACACTGTTTACGGTACCGTACTCGGGCTGGCTCTATGCTAATGGCAAAACCAATTCAGGGGTAACTTTAGCACCCTTCTTTGAAATTCAGGCAGAAAACAACTTACCACTTGCATCATCATGGGGGTCAACGGCTAATGGGGCGATGGTTGCTGTAGCCGCTCCAGTAAAAGCAGGACAAAAATATAAAATCAAAGCCTCTAGGTGTACCCTAGATACAGTAAGACTGCATTATTAAATCAAGGTTTAACGTATCAGTCACTTCTGGGGTATATTTATTCCGGAGGTGATTTTTTATGCAGGAGGAGCTCATCAACAGTATAGTGATAGCCATGTCAGAAGACCTGACCAGCGACCAGCTGCAGAAACTGGAGAGGGTGCTGGCCATCAAGCTGCATGGATTGAAAGTTGAAAGGGAATGTACAGCCCTTGTCACTTCAGAAAGACACTATGAGAAGATCCTGAAAAGATACAGGGCAACTAAGAGACTGGAGAACTGCAGCGAAGGGACTCTGATGGGGTACACCAGATGTCTGACGCAGTTCTTTGAACGCATCAATAAGAAGATCCGGGACATTACAACGGATGACATCAGGTTTTATCTGTCTATCTTCCGGGAGGAGGCTGAAGTAGAAGACAGACACCTGTCCCTGTCCTATATGGACACTATCAGAAGGTACCTGTCGGCTTTCTTCAGCTGGGCAACGGATGAAGGGTATATCAATCGGAATCCCTGCCGAAGGTTAAAGAAGATCAAAATACCAAAGAAGATCAAGCCGGTTTTGACTACAGAGGAACGTGCCTGTCTCAGGCACATCTCTGAGAATCCCAGGGACATGGCGCTGATAGAGTTTTTGTACTCTACAGCCTGCAGGATTGGGGAAGTTATACCCCTCAATAGAAATGATGTTGACTTTGCCAAAAAAGAAATAGTGATCTATGGACAGAAAGGAAAAGCAGAGAGAAAGGTCTATCTGACATCCGAAGCTGTATTCTACCTTAAGAACTACTTGTCTCAAAGAAGGGATAATAACCCAGCTTTGTTCGTCAGCAACAAGAAGCCTTATGATCGTCTTGGTATCCAGGCGATCCAGAACATGCTCAAGAATCTGGGGAAGAGGATAGGCCTCCATGTCCATCCGCATATCTTCAGGAGGACGATGTTGACGGACCTATCCACAAGGGGGATGCCCTTGCAGGAGATCCAGCATTATGCTGGACACGTCAAGCCTGAGACAACCATGGAATATGTGCAGGTGAAGGACAGAAGCGTGAAGAACAGCTTTAACAGACTGATCGCATGACAACGATTTTAATACTGTCATCAGGCCAGCCGAAAGGGTGGTCTTTTTTGAGTTGAACGTTTTTGTTTTATTCATTCTGTGAAATATGCTGCTTCTAGCATGGATGGGAAAATGAGTTAAACCTTGATTTTATTACTATTTAATAGTTAGATTATGATTCCACCTGCCGTACCTGCATTGGCTGTATTTTTTATTGTTACGTTATTACCTGACACTGTTACAGTCAGATTAGAAGCCGATAAAATTGGAACGGCTATATTGCTATAAGAATCAAGTAAATATATTCCACGCAAATTACTTACTGTTCCATGACCCACTATCATAACTCTGTAGTATCTTGGTTCACCGAAAGCACTAAATGCATATGATTTAGTTGCCCCAGCACCGACGGATACGTGAATGGTTTCAACATTGCTATTTACAAAAGAAAGAGGGTGATCATATAGCAGGATACAAAGTATACCTTGGAGCCAACGGCTCCAATACAAACAAGATCATCAAGGCCAAGCCGAGTATTGCCGTCATAGAGATGACAGAGTTTACGGATGGTCAGATAAAGAAGCTGAGGACAAAGGGAATAAAACTCATTGCTTATCTCAACGTGGGGGCAATTGAAAAAACACGACCTTATTATCAAAAATATAAAAAATATGTCATCGGCTCTTATAGCGACTGGGATGAAAAATGGATGGACTTATCCAAGAAAGAATGGCAAGATTTTCTACTGTCTCAGGCGAAAAAGTTCAAAGCCAGGGGCGCAATGGGTCTTTATATTGACAATCTCGATGTGGTGGAAGAGTACAAAAGCAAAAAACTGTATGCCCATGCTAGAGCGATTCTGAAGCGCATCCGCAAAGAGACCGGTCTTTACCTGATGGTAAATGGGGCAGATTACTTCGTGGCCAAATGCATAAAGGACAAAGCAATCCACTTCCAAGCCATCCAGCAGGAAGAGGTCTTCACAAGAATAACCAGCATCAGCAAAAACAAGGCAGGAAGTCAGTCGGCGGCTGAGAAGAAACGGCTGAAAGCCTATTGCACCAGCGTCAAAAAACATGGCATTAGTGTATATCTGCTGGAGTATCGTGCCAATGCAGCCAACCTGGCGAAGATTGCTGCCTATTGCAAGAAGTATAAAATGCACTATTACAACTCCAAGACCGTTGATCTGGTGTAGGAGGTGAGATCATGAAAATTAAGAATACAGGCAAGAAAAAGTACCCACTGAAGGTGTGGCCCAAGAAAGGCCATGCCTTTTATGTTCCTGCACAGCAAAACTTTGGGAATAGCTTTGTGAAACATCATGGTTGTTCGCTTGTCGGCTTTTACATCGCCCTGTATTTTGTCGGTAAGCACAAGGGAATGGGCGAACTGCTGAAATGGAGCAAAAAACATCTGAAAATCGAGTCAAAGATTCCGCTGAGGCAGATCTACAAGGGCCTAAAAAAGCTGGCACCTAGAGCTGGAATAGCCTACAAGAAAAAGATAGGTAAGAAGGAGCTTGCTTCTGCTCTAGCTAAAGGGTATCTAGTCCTGCTGGAGACCAAAGACCCCACCCATACCAACCCACTGATGTGGGATGACACAAAGAAGTGTGTCAGGAACTTTTCACATGGGGGAAAGAAGAAGGTCTCCGTAACAGGCATGGTTAAGAAGCAGAGCAAGTCAGATACCTATAGAGGATGCATTATCATAAGACCGTAGGAGGATAATATGGACATCACACAATTACTAGTTGCAATTCTTACCGTTGTGGTCACACCACTCATGGGGTACATCGTCTGGCTCTTAAAAGAACAGAAGAAAGACAGGAACGCGCAGGAGAAAGGCATCATGCTCCTGCTCCGGGTGCAGCTTATCGAGTACCACGACAAATATATGCGCCTGGGAGAGATCCCAACATATGCCTATGATAATTATGAAGATATGTATAGGTGTTACCACGAACTTGGCGGCAACTCGATGGCAGATAAGATGCATGCAGAAATCAATGAATTAAGACTGCAGCAAAAAGGAGAGTGATTATCATGAGAATTGACACTAAACAGATCACAACGGGAACTATCGTAAGGACCTTGTGCCTGATCCTGGCCCTGGCTAATCAGGTCCTGACGGTCTGCGGTAAGTCACCGCTCCCGATCACTGACGCACAGGTGGCTGACGCTGTGGCTTTGATCGCCACGGTGGGGGCCTCCCTCTGGGCATGGTGGAAGAACAACAGCTTCACGGAGCACGCTATTGCCGGGGACAGGTTCAAGGATCTGAACAGGTATGAATCTGCCATTGATAAGTTTTTAGAAGATCCTGAAGACGAGGAAGAAGAGGAAGACGAGGAGGATGAGGTCGTTGAGTAAATTCAAAAGATACAACCTCACAGAGTCCCAGATCCGGGGCATCGCCTGCATCGTCATCCATGAGCAGGGGACCGTCGCAGGCTGGTACTGGGAAGCGTCCCAGATTGCCAACCTTGCAGAGCTCCGCTTCGGCGGTGATCCTGTCAAGGCCGTCAAGTCTGGCTGGTATGCCCACGGTACCGCAAGGTACAACGCCAAGACCTCCGACAAGACGGTCATCGAGATCGTGAGAAGGGTCTTCAATTACGGGTTCAGGGTCCTGCCCGCTTACATCAACGAGCACGACTGTCTTTCAGACATCAAGAGCGTCATCCAGGACGGCAGGGATGTGAAACACGATAAGAGCAAATGGGTGCCCCATGAGACGATCATCAAGAACCGCATGGGCTCCACCTATGTCTTCTATGGCTTCCCTGGCGGATATCGCAGCGGGAATGATCCCTTCGGCTATACCTCAAAGGCAAACAGAAAAGCCATGGGTGACTTCCATTACACCCTGGAAGAGGCCAGGACACTGCCGCCGCCCTTTGTTGGTCATCTGCCGTCGAAATTCCCTACCAGGGGATACTTCAAAGTGGGGGACGGTTATCTCTCTGCCCAGTCCATGACGGCCGAAATCAAGGCCATACAGGCCTTTTTAAACTGGGCCCTAAGGAACAATAAGGACAGGAAGGAACTGACCTTAGACGGGCTATATGGGGGCAATACAAAGAAGATGGTGACCCTGTTCCAGAGGGACAGAGGGCTGAAAGAAAACGGCTGCTTCGGCAAGCTGTGTTTGGCAGAAGCAAAGAAGATGATATGAGAAAACCCCGGGGATTAATGTCTCCGGGGTTATTTTTATGCGTAGCACGTTGCAACATAGTAGCAAAAGTAGCGTTTTGAGTAGTTTTTTAAGAGGTTGTTTTTATTCGTTTTTGTAGTATTTACCCTTTATCTGTGCGATTATTATCCAGTTTTGACCTATGTTTCTTCCTATTATAAGCGTTCCTCAGGTCCATTAAAAAGCTGACCACCATGTTAATGGTGATCAGCTTTTTTAATAGAACGGAAAAAAAGAGGGAGGGGAATCGAACAAGGAGGGAGCAGACGAAGTCTGCGGAAGCCGGAAGGTCCGGTGGACCTTCTGGCGCCGACGAGGCCTGAAAGGCGGCAAGAGCCGCCGGCGGGATTCCCCTCAGGTCCATTAAAAAGCTGACCACCATGTTAATGGTGATCAGCTTTTTTAA